>CAIZHO010000297.1 GCA_903932805.1 uncultured Roseiflexaceae bacterium
CGCCACGACGGTCAGTTTATGCGTCCTCAACGACGGCCGCTCAGACACCGCATCACAGTGCACGCGTACCTGCGTACGCGGGCATGACGGGTTTTCTACGGATGCACAGCTACCGCTGTACAGATCAGTCGCCCCTCGGTCAGCACCAGCCCGACGGCGCCGTGCGCATAACGCGTATCGGTTGCGGTCAGTGTCGGGCCGCCGTCGATGGTCGCGACGATGGCGCTCCCGGTCACCTGTATGCGCAGCGTGTACTGCCGCTCTTGCTGCCAATCATAGGCGACGCGGGCCAGCACCACGCGCTCGGCGTCGTGCTGAGCGATGAGCTCGACATTGCCGCCGTGGACAAACTGGAGCGCGTAGTAGCGCGTCAACCCCTGTGCCCGGGCGACCAAGCCACCGTTGGCCAACAGATGCGGAATGATATCTGCCTGCACGGTGTAGTCGCACCAGTCGGCCGTACCTTGGAGCAACAACCCGGTACCGCGGTTGTGGGCGATGCGGATGGGATCGGGCCAGCGATGATCAAACAAATCCGTGGCATCGACCCAGGCCCGGCGCCACAGGGTATTGGCAATGGCCGGTCGGCCTAGATTGGCCGTTGGTGTGCCGCCCCAGGTCATCTGGTCGAGGTAGATGGTCCCGTTGGCGCGGGGCATGCTGGTGACCTCGAGGCCGATCTGCAGGATAGGCGCGCCGCCCGTGTCGGGCATGCGCCAGCTGAGGGTCGTCTGCTGTGTGCCGGCGATGGTCTGGATGGGGCCACGGATGGTCTCGATGGCGTCACCCACACCGTAGATGCGGGCGATGAGTTGCACATCGACGGGCACGATATTGGCGGCATCGGCAGCCACGACGGCACGGACGGTCTGGCCGCTGTGGAGCGTCGGCGAGGCGAGGATGTCGTACGAGCTGTTGGTATTGAGGCTGTCGGGTGGGATGAACGTCGCCGTCGTAGCCACGGCACTGCGCCCGCGGGCGAGGTTGGTGTAGGTAATGGCCAGGGCGGGACTGCTGCCGCCGTTGTAGCCCTGCACTTGGCTGATGGCGACCACCCCGCGGCTGCGCTCGCTGTCGTCGGGGACAAAGCCCTGGACCGCACCGGGGAGCGAAAAGTGGAACTTGGCGCCGTCCTTCGGCGCAAGTGCCGGCAGACCCTGGGCGGCCCGGCCCATGTTGATGACGTGGTAGCTCTCGGTCAGGGCGTCGCTGATGGACCTGCCGCCGTCGCCGGTGGGCAAAAACAACCGATCGGCTACCGGGCCGCGCCAGTCGGGACCCTGGTCGAAGAGCGCCAGACCGTTTTTGATGCCCAACAGACAGCCGACGTTGGCGGCGTTGCAGTCGGTGTCCCAGCCGGCGGTGTTGGTGATGAGCATGGCTTTTTGGAAGTCGTCGCCGCCGTACAACAGCCCCATGTGGATGATGGCATGATTGGGCACCATGTGGCAGTTGCCGCCGTAGGTGTCGTAGCCGTAGACGCGCTGGATTTGGCGGAAGGTGTCGTGCCAATCCGGGTATTCGGCGTGCCAGTCGCGGACGTCGTGCACGAGGCGGGCGATGATGGAGTCTTTGGGGATGTGCTGCAGGCCGCAATCGATGAGCTTGTTGAGGTCTGACTCGACAAATGCTTGGGCCTCCATGGCGGCGATCATCTGCGCGCCGTAGATGGCCTCGCCGTCGTGGCTGACCTGCGATGCCTTGCGGGCCAGGGCGGCGGCCAGAGCAGGATCACCCGGGGCGACCATGGCCCAGCCGTCGATGAAGATCTGCGAGCCGATTTGTTCGGCGACGACCTTGGAGTTGCGGGCAATCGAGCCGCTATCGGGCGCGGGGATGCCTTTTTTGAGGTTGAGAAAAGCCGTATGTTCGGTCGAATTGCCGAGGCCGCCCCACCAGAGGATGGTGCGGTTTTCGACGATGTAGTTGAGCCAACTCTGGCCAATCTGGGCCGCGGTCAGGGTGTGTGGGTTGCCGCCGTGGTCTTTGAGGGCCCGGAGGAAGGTAAACATGCCGGTGATGTCGTCGTCGGCGACGACGAGGTTCATGTTGCGGCGCTCGTGGACGTAGTACTCGATTTCGCCGAGGTCGCGCATGATCTGCTCGTGGGTCGCGCTTTCGAACGGACGGCCGAGGTAGACGCCGATAATTTTGCCGAGGACACCGGCATAGACGCGTTGTGCATAGTCGTTGGGGCGCATCGTTGCCTCCGTAGTGTGACATCACTGTACTTGGTGGATATTATACGGCGTAGCGAATAATTCCATGCCGGGATCGGTTGCGAGTATTGCGTATTGGAGCACAAAAGCTTACAATACTGCATACAAAGACCCATTAGAGTATGTATACAAACGAAGGAAAAGACGATGACCACAGTACCAACCAAAGCGTACGGCATCCTCGAGCAAACAAAAGTCGACAGTGCGCTCGACGAAGCGGTCGAACAGATACAACACCTCGGCTATGCGGTGCTCGATGGAGGGTTTACCCCTGCCGAAGTTGCACACATCGCGGCTGAGTTCGACACCGTCCGTGCCGAATACACCGCCAAATATGGTCTCGAACTGCTCCAATCGGGCAACGAACATAACACCATACGAGGCATGTGCACGAGTGGTCATGACACCTTTATCAAATTGGCACTGAATCCAAACTTGATGCAGCTGCTCAAAAAGCTCATCAAAGGATCGTTTGTACTCAATCAACAAAACGGCATTGTGAACCCTGCCAAACAAGGCTACAACCAGGGTTCATGGCATCGCGATTTGCCGTACCAGCACTTTGTGTCATCGAGCGTATTGGCGATTAATGCACTGTATTGCGTCGACGATTTCACGTTGGCCAATGGTGCAACCTACGTTTTGCCAGCGACTCATTTACGCGAGCCGTTCCCTTCGACGCAGTACATTGCGCGCCATGCCGTGCAGGCAGAAGCCAAAGCCGGCAGCTTTATCGTATTGGACTGTATGATTTATCACTCCGGCGGCTTTAACTCGACCGATAAAGATCGCCGTGCAATTAACCATGTCTACAACATCCCGTTCTTCAAGCAACAAATCAATCTTCCGAACAGCATGCCGAGCGACCCGTCGGACGAGGCGAAGCAGATTCTTGGGTATTCATACGCAGAACCGCAATCGATTGACGCATACATCGCTTCTCGCGTCGGCAAAAAATAGCGAAGAATGGCACTGCGTCTGTGGTTGTAGTGCCATTCTCAGCGACGCATCGGGTAGAACTCCCAAACCGCTGCGGATGTGATTTGATGAGACTCGTCGCAATGTCAATCAGCCGCGCTGGTGCACTCAGTCTGGTACGGCTGATAGCACCTTCGTGGTTCGGGAGTTTTCATGGATTATGTCGAACTGAGGCTACGATGAAACTCCTCCCACCCGAGTTTCGGGCTACATTCACGCAGTTGCTCCGCTATGGATTAATCGGTGTTGGTACGAATGCTGCAGGGTATCTGGTCTACCTCGGTGTCACACATCTCGGATTCGCGCCCAAGATGACCATGACATTCTTTTATTTCGTCGGGGCGACGGTGGGGTTCTTTGGCAACAAAAATCTATCCTTCTCTTTCGAAGGCAACTCCTATCGCGCTGCGCTGCGCTACATCATTGCGCACAGCCTTGGCTACAGTGTGAATCTCCTGTTGCTGACCGTCTTTGTGGATTGGTATCATTACCCACATCAGTGGGTACAGGGTATCGCCATTCTGGTGGTTGCAGTAATCATTTTTGTGTTGTTCAAATTTTTCGTCTTCCCCGCTCCCACCAAATAGGCTGCTGGCACTGGTGCACAGTTGCAATGAGTTCCGATTCGATGTGCGGGTGATGTGTGGCGGATGTCGCATGCTCCATTGTCATTGCCGTGCGTATGCATGCACTGCAGGATCTGTGAATACTGGTTACACACAGAACATGTAACCGCGTTCGGCGACGGTGGTATAATCCCGCCAAGGGTACACTACCCTGACTGAAACTGCGCAGTGGTGCGCGGAGGAGCGAATCATGCAGAACCATACCGTCCCTTCGGAAATGCGTGCATTGGTATGGCTCGGCCCACATCAGATGGAACTGCAAACGCTCCCGACTCCTGTCCCACAGGCGCACGAGGTCCTTATCAAGGTCGGTGCTGTCGGCATCTGCGGGTCTGAGCTGAGTGGCTACTTGGGTCATAATAGTCTGCGCGTCCCGCCGCTCATCATGGGGCACGAAGCTGCGGGTACCATTGTGTCGGGGGCGGGCATATTGGCAGATGGCACCCCAGTGCATCAAGGCCAACGAGTGACCTTTAACCCATTGGTGACCTGCGGTACCTGTGACCGCTGCAAAGCGGGTCGGGTGAACCTCTGTCGTTCCCGTAAACTCCTGAGCGCCCATTTGCCCGGGGCATTTGCGCAATATGTGGTCGTACCGGCTGATCTCTGCTGGCATTTGCCCGAAAAGATATCATTCACTGCCGGCTCACTGGCAGAACCACTCGCCTGTGCCGTGCATGCCGTCGAGCTGGCCGATGCCCAAGCCGGCCAATCCCTGCTGGTACTCGGCGCTGGCCCGATTGGGTTGTGTGTGATTGCCGCTGCCAAAGCACGTGGCGTCAAGCAGATTATTGTCAGCGATATCTCGGACACCCGCCTTGAGGTGGCCAAACACTGGGGTGCTACCCATACGATTAATGCAAAATCTGCCGATACGGTGGCCGCAACATTGGCAGTCTACCCGGGCGGGGTAGACATTGCGGTCGATGCAGTCGGCACCGGTGTGGTACGGAATCAGGCAATCAAAGCGGTTATGCCGGGCGGTGCGGTGATATTGATGGGTTTGCACGAAGACGAAACGGCCATCCCCACCAATTACATTATTCGCCAAGAAATCCGCTTGATGGGGAGCTTCTGTTATAGCCGTGAAGCCTTTACGACCGCCGTCGATTTGATCGCCCGGCACGTGGTCAAAGCGACGCCCGATTGGGTGGTCGAACGACCGTTGGCGGACGGCCGGATGTCCTTCGAAGAGTTGCTGGCAGGGACTGCCCCGGTCACCAAGATTGTCTTGCTGCCGTAATCAACAAACCTAATACCCTCCACAAAGACAGCACCCACGGCGATGCCGTGGGTGCTGTGCGTTATCCCGAGGTCAACGAAATCGATTGGCCAACGCTAACCGAATGGCACGCAGAAAGTGCCCGTTGACCCAGGCGACGATGGCTTCGAGGGTGGTGTTCGAGATTTTACCGCCGCCTGACATGAGCAGAACGCGCAACGGCGCTTCTTCGGCCATTGCTTCGAAGAGTTTGTTGGTCGGGCCATCGGTGTCGCTCGATGCAAAACGCTTGAGCCCCGCGCGGACCTGTGCGTGTACGAGGCGCCCAAGCATGCTCTCGTGCATGTCGGCAATCGGTGTGTTGGTGGTAAACGATCCCCGTCGCTTCGCCGAGGTAGGCACTGGGCCGCCCCAGAGTGCGCTGAACGACGATGCTGTGAATCCCGCAGCACCCGGCTGCCAGTATGCCTGCATCGGTGCGGTGGTGGCCGATGGGGTAACGGTGTCCGTCGAGGCGACGTCGACCGTCACTGATTGGCGGATGTCGCGCGACGACGCACCGATGTGGATGTCGTATGCACCCGACTCGACCACCCAGCGTGATTGTGCGACGTCGTAGTGCGCAAACGCACGGCGTGGTAGATGGAAGGTGACTTGTTGAGATGCACCCGGTTGCAGGTGCACTTTGGCGTATGCTTTGAGTTCGTGGGTGGGTTTGAAGACCGTGGCGGTCTGGTCGTGGACATACACCTGGACGACCTCGGCACCGGCGACTGTACCGGTATTGGTGATGGTCAGCGACAAGTCGACACCGTCGTCTGCGGCGACGGACTGCTGGTTTAGGGTGACGGTGCTATAGGCAAACGTGGTGTAACTGAGCCCATAGCCAAACGGATAGCGGACCGGCGTCTGCACGGTGTTGTAGTAGCGGTAGCCGACGTAGATACTCTCGCGGTATTCGACGTCGGTGGGTGAGCCCGGGAAGTCGACATGCGCGGGGTGATCGGTGTGCGTGAATGGGATGGTCTCGGCCAGTTTGCCGCTCGGGTTCACGTCGCCGACGAGGATGTCGACCAATCCAGATCCACCCGCTTGGCCACCGAGATACCCTTCGAGGATGGCGGGGACCTGATCGTGCCAGGGCATCTCGACCGGTGCGCCGTTGCTGAGGACGACGACGGTCCGCGGATTGACGGCGACGACCGCTGCGATGAGGGCATTGTGTGCCTCGGGCATGCGCATGTGCTGCCGGTCGAGGCCCTCGGTCTCTTCGACATCGGGGAGTCCCGCGCATACCACGACGATGTCGGCAGCGCGGGCGACTGCCACTGCGGCGGCGATGCGGTCGGCGTCTGGAGCTGTGGCACGAGGGGTGTAGCCCTCGGCATAGCTGACGCTCCCATCGGCGCCGACACGGGCGACGAGCGCCTCGTAGAAGGTGTCGATTTGGTGGGGGCTGATCATCGAGCTGCCTGCACCTTGGTAGCGTGGGGTTTTGGCGAACGAGCCGATGACGGCGATGCGTTGTGTCGTCGCGATCGGGAGCAGTTGGGTGTCGTTTTTGAGCAAGACCGCACCGTCGGCTGCGGCGCGGCGGGCGAGTGCGTGATGCGCAACTTGGTCGTATGTGCCGGGATCCTGGAAGGCCGGGAGGGCTTTTTCGATCATATCGAGGAGCGCCGACACACGCTGGTCGAGGACTGCATCGGGGAGAGAACCGTCGGCGAGCGCGGCTGCTATAGAAGCGGCGTGGATATTGCCGTTGCCCGGCATTTCGAGGTCGAGCCCGGCGTTGAGTGCTGGGACGCGCTGGTAGACCGCCCCCCAATCCGAGACAACCACCCCAGCAAAGCCCCATTCGGTACGCAGCACATCGGTCAACAAGCGCCGGTTTTGACTAGCTAAGGTGCCGTTGATGGCGTTGTAGGCACACATCACGGTCCACGGTTTGGCGTCGATGACGGCATGTTCGAAGCTGGCCAAGTAGATTTCGCGCAGGGCACGCTCGTCGACGTGGGTGTCGATGGTCATGCGGCGGTATTCTTGGTTGTTGGCGGCAAAGTGCTTGATCGACGTGCCCACGCCCTGCGATTGCACACCGTGGATGTAGGCGGCGGCCATGTGTGATGAGAGAAAGGGGTCTTCGGAGAAGTACTCGAAGTTGCGCCCACCCAGCGGCGAGCGCTTGATGTTGACCCCAGGCCCGAGGACGACACTCACCGATTTGGCACGGGCTTCGGCACCGATTGCGACACCGACGCGCTGGATGAGATCGCGGTCCCAGCTGCTGGCCAATGCCGACGCAGTGGGAAAGCAGGTTGCCTGCACATTGTGGTCGAGGTTGACTTCGGTGCTACTGGCTTGTTTGCGGACGCCGTGCGGGCCGTCGGTGAGCATGATTGCAGGCAACCCGAGCTCGGGCACGGCGTGCATCTCCCAAAAATTTTGGCCCGAGACGAGGGCGATTTTTTGGGCACGCGTCAACGCAGCCAGGCGCGCATCGGGTGCGGTTGGATTCGTGTGCGTCATCGGGTGTTCCTCCGCAGTACGGTATGTGGTGTTGAAGGCAGATGGGAATGCACGGATTGTATCACAGCTGTGCTGCCCGCTTGTTGGGTCAGATGGTGTAGATGTGGGTCGTGCAGAGCGGCACAAAGCCCAGGCTCCGGTAGAGCGGGATGGCCATTTGCGACGACATCAATACTGCGGTGTGCACCCCTGCGGCGGCATCGGCTGCCAGAAGCGCCAGCATGAGGTCCCGTGCATACCCATTGCGACGGGCCTGCGGGGCCGTGTAGACCATGCTGATGTAGCTCGTCTGATCGGGGAGGCGCAGGGTGCGTGCACGAGCCAATACCCGAGGGCCAGACCGCACGGCGACATGCGTCATCTGTGGAGCAGCGACGTTTGCTTCGTTGAGCCAGATCATCGCCTCGGGGTCAGCGGTGTTGCACGGACTGATGTCGGCAACAGTCAGCGTATCGACGTGGTGCGTGGGCGGCACGGGGGTGTATTGCCGCAGATCATAGGACATCAGGCATTCGGATGAGTCGTAGACGCAGCCGAGTGATCGGTAGATGGGGTCGGTCGCGGGGCTTTGTTCGGCGACGGTGAGGTATGCACGGGGCATGGGTGGAACCGCCCGGATGACTGCCAACACTGCCGCAGCATCGTCGTCCGGGGATGCGACATAGTAGTCGTCGATGGGCTGCGTGGTGCCGGTTGGATCGGCGAGGCGAATTCCCCACGCCGGTGCACAGACTAGATCGGTGCGATAGGGCAATATGGCGGGGGTGCCGGCGTAGCCATTGGCCAGGGTTGACCAGGCGGTCTGAAAAAGCGCGTCGTTCATTCTGCCTCCCGAGAGCGGACGTTGTGTTGTGCGACCCGTGTACACACAATCCGACCAGACGGTTGCGAAAACCCGGGGATGCGCTCCACCCCGAAGGACAGACCAACAGCTGTGGAGCTATGGGAGCGGCGTCGATGGCGGACTGGTGCGTGGCACGGGGTGGATGACCTGATAGGTACGATTGCGCGCAAACAAGCGTGGGATACGCCGTACTGCCGCCCACCAATGCCCGTTGATGATGGCCAACAGCCACTCGATGTGGTCGAGGGTGACTACCCCGCGCGAAAAGGTCATGGCGACACGCAGGGGTATTTCTTCGGCGGCGGCAGCAAACAACAGCTCGGTGGGACCACCCGGGTCAGGGTGCGTCATGGTGCGCAGTTGGCGCTTGATGATGCGATGAATGAGCCGGCCAAGCAACGATTCGTGCATGTCGACGATGGGTGTGTTGATGGTGTACGAGCCGCGGCGGGGAACGGATGGCAGCGGGGGGCGACCGAGCAGTGCATGAAATGCTTCGGCCGGGAACTCTGCATGATCGAGATCATAGTACGGCGCCAACTCCGGGTTGTTGAGGGGTGCGACCACATCCGCCGATGCGAGGTCGACGACGGCGGTACAGCGGATGTCGCGGGACGACGCCCCGACACGGATCTCGAAGCGACCAGACTCGACCAACCACGCAGCAACGCGGTCGTCATAGGCAGCAAAAGCACGCCAGGGGAGGTGGAACATCATCGTTGTGCGTTCACCAGCTGCGAGGTGTACTTTGCGAAACGCCTTGAGCTCTTGGTCAGGCCGAAAAAGCGTGCTGACGTTGTCGTGGACATAGATTTGGACGACTTCACTGCCTGCCACCGTACCCGTGTTGATGAGGTCAAACGCCAGCGAAACACCATCTTGTGCGGCGATGCTTTCGTCGGGCACGCGCAGGTTTTCGTAGGCAAA
>CAIZHO010000298.1 GCA_903932805.1 uncultured Roseiflexaceae bacterium
CGCGTCATCGCTTCTTCGCTGTCAAACATGAACGCTGCCAATGCTTTGGCGAGTTCTGTCTTGCCGACACCGGTCGGTCCGACAAAGATAAAGCTCCCGATTGGTCTGCGTGGGTCAGCTAACCCGCTCCGTGCCCGGCGAATGGCATCTGATACTGCCGAAATAGCTTCGCTTTGGCCAATCACGCGCTGCTGTAAGCGTTCTTCCATGTTGACCAGCTTGGCCCGTTCCTTCTCGATCATCCGTGTCACTGGAACACCTGTCCACGACGAGACAATCTGGGCGATATCTTCTGCACCAACGACCTCAGAGATATTGGCGGTTTTGCGCCACGCATCACGTTGTTCGGTGAATTGTGCTTCGAGTTTCAAATATTCGGCCCGGAGAATTGCCGCTTTCTCGTAGTCGCGCTTCTGACTGGCATCTTCTTCGTTCGCGCCGATGACTTTGAGTTGTTCTTCCAATGCACCGATCTCTTTGGGCATGCTGAACATCTCAATGCGAATTTTTGCGGCAGCTTCGTCGAGCAAGTCGATAGCCTTGTCCGGCAAAAAGCGGTCCATGATGAAGCGATTCGACAAGCGCACTGCGGCATCGATGGCTTCGTCGCTGATGGTCAAGTTGTGATGCGCTTCGTAGCGGTGGCGCAACCCCTTGAGCATTGCGATTGTCGTAGGCACATCTGGCTCTTCGACAAAAACCGGACTGAAGCGACGCTCCAACGCAGGATCTTTCTCGATGTGTTTGCGGTATTCGTCCAGCGTTGTGGCACCGATGACCTGCATCTCGCCGCGTGCCAACGATGGTTTGAGCATATTGGATGCGTCTATCGATCCCTGTGCTGCGCCGGCACCGACGACGGTATGGAGTTCGTCTATGAACAAAATAATCTGCCCATTGCTGCCTTTGACCTCGTCCATGACGGCCTTGAGGCGTTCTTCAAATTCGCCACGGAACTTGGACCCAGCCACCATGGCACCCAAATCAAGCGCCATGACTTTTTTGTTGAGGAGCGGTTCGGGCACCGTGCGGTTCACAATCATCTGCGCCAATCCCTCGGCGATGGCGGTCTTGCCGACCCCTGGTTCACCCACCAGCACCGGATTGTTTTTGGTACGACGACTCAAAATCCGGATTACACGGGTAATCTCGGCCTCACGCCCAACCACAGGGTCGAGTTTGCCTTCCGCAGACATTGCGGTGAGGTCTGCACTGTATTTGGCGAGTACCTCGTACTTGGCCTCGGGATTGGGGGAGTCTGCACGCTGGGTACCGCGGATCTCCATCAAGGCCTGATAGAGGCGCTCTTGTGTAATCGAAAAACTATTCAATATGCGCTGTGATGCACCGTCACGTTCATTCAAAATAGCGACCAAAATGTGCTCGACACCCGTGAAGGCATCGCTAAATCGTTGCGATTCTTCTTCGGCGCGTTTTACCAAGCGTTGCGTGCGTGGTGTGATATAGACTTGGTTGCCATAGATGTTTTGGCCATAGACTTTGGGCGATTTTTCGAGCTCGTATTCGACACGTTGGGCGACGACGTCCGCGTCGACGCTCAACTTTTGCAGGGCTTTCGTCGCAAGACCGTCCGTCTGGCGCAACAACGCAAGAAAGATATGCTCCACATCCAACTGGGTGTGATGCATGGTGCTCATGATGCTCTGGGCTTCTTGAAATGCTTCTTGGGCTTTTTCCGTAAATCGTTCAAGTTTCATTGGTTCCACCTTTCGGTCACATGGTGTAGTATCGGTGACCTATGGGTAGTATATCAGCTGCGTTTGGAGCGTCTATATGAAGTCTATTAGAAAAGCAAAAGCCCTGCAGGCTTACTGCAGGGCGGCGGACCAGAAGGGGGCGGTCTAGCCTAAAGCGCTGGCCGCCTCTGCTGCGATGTAGGTCAATTGCTCACGGAGCGATGCATGCGTGTGCCAGCTTCGGCTGTCCCATTGCACGCCGCTCAGATCATCACCGCTGTACAGGATCTGGCCCATGGTGATGCCACGGAGTTGCGCGACTGCCAGGAGTGCGGCGTTTTCCATTTCTACCGTCAAACACCCCTCAGCACGACGTTGGGCGATTTTGTCGCGTGTTTCGCGGTAGAAGGCATCGGTTGTCCATGTTGCACCCGCGACATAGGGGATGCGATGTGCGTCGAGGATAGCAGTGATGGTAGCCGTTGCCCGAGGTTGCGCGTCAATCCACCGATTCGGGGCGACATAATGATACGAGGTGCCCTCGTCGCGGAGTGCTTTGGTGGGGACCACGACATGCCCCAGCGTCAATTCTTGGTGCAGTGACCCTGCCCCGCCGACAGCGACGACGGTGCGGATGCCATGGCCGATGGCTTCTTCGAGCAGTGCGGCCGACATCGGTGCACCGACCCCAGGATGCATTAAGCAGACCTCTGGCCCATCGACAAGACGAATGACATACAGCGGGTGTGCCCCCATCTCCGACCGCAATGCGTGCACCTGCCGTGCGATGCCGTCATTGACCAATTTGGTTATGACCTCATGAAAGAAGCAAAATACCAACGTCGACGGGATATCGAGCGGGAAGTAGTGTTCGTCCGCATTAATCAGTGCACGTGGATTTGGGTCGAACTCCAATAACGGCACCTGGGCTGGCGTGTATTCCATCAAAGCATGTCATCCATCGAGTAATGGTTGTTCCAGCGGGCATCGACTTCATCACTCACGCGTTGGAAGCGGATGTCGGTCGACAAACG
>CAIZHO010000299.1 GCA_903932805.1 uncultured Roseiflexaceae bacterium
ACAGCGCCTCTTCACTGGCCATATCCCCCGCAAAAAACAGACTCAACAGCACGCCACCGACGAACTGTACCGCTAGCGAACTCACGATAATCGTCACCACTAATGGCACGATGCCGTCGACCGAGTGGTGGTTGAGCGCTTCTTTGAGGATGATACGTTCACGGATGGTGATGCGTTTGCCCAGCAAAATCGCCATAAAACTGGCGATGACCATGAACCCAATCCCACCGATTTGAATCAAACCGGCCAACACAACCTGCCCAAAGCGGCTCAGGTCGCTACCGGGGTCGACCACCACCAGCCCTGTCACGCACAGCGCCGATGTCGCCATAAACAGCGCATCGATGAACGGCAGTCCGACTCCATCTGCAGTGGACTGCGGCAGCATGAACAGTGCCGTTCCCAGGCTCAGACCGATGAGGAACACGACAGCCAGGAGTTGCGGTGGCGTGATACGGCGTGCGCGCCAGGCTGGTCCCATCAGCGCTCCGTTCGTGCACGTGCCGCAATGAAGCCACGGCCCGGATTGAGTTTGTCGTCTGGGTCCCAACTGCGCTTGAGCTGCTCCATGATGGCCATGCCTGCAGGTGCAGGACCCCAGCGATCGGGGTGTTCACCGACTTCCACCACTGCGTAGCCGGTATAGGGGGAAAGCTTCGCCCTGAGGTCCACCACGTCGTCCGCTGCCACACCAAACAGCCGTACCAGACCCACCGTCGGCAGGAGCTGGATCGCGGCCGCCCGCCCGACGTGGCGTTGCAGCAGCGGGATGACCGCTGCCATGTGTTGTGCTGGCGCGCCGATGCGCACTTGTGTGCGCGTGCTCGTGCTGAACGGTTCGTTGAGCAACGGCTCCCACGCACGCGTCTCGTAGTCGTCGTAGGTCGCAGCCTGCTGGCGTGCATGTGCCACCTGCCGAGCCACCATGGCTGCCACTCCGGTCCAGCGTGCGAGCAAGGTCACCGCGCCCGCTGCGTCGACATTGACCAGCAGTGCGGCCGGGTTGAACGGTCGTTCGCGCAACTGGTAGGCCAGCGCGTGGGCATGCGCCAGGTCGCGACAGACAAACGAAAGGCTCTGGTCGGCGTTGGGCAGTGGTGCAATTTTGAACGACACCTCGGCGATGACCCCCAGGGTCCCCAGCGCACCGATATGCAGCTTGTGCATGTCGTACCCGGCGACGTTTTTGACCACTTTGCCGCCGCTCTTGATGATGCGCCCGTCGCCGGTGACCGTATGCATGCCCAATACCCAGTCGCGTGGGGTGCCGGCGCTGTGCCGCAACGGCCCACTCAGGCCGGCCGCCAACAATCCACCGATGGTGGCGCTGTGGTGCTGCGGGGCATCCCAGGGCAACCATTGGTTGTTGGGCTTGAGCAGTTCCTGCAGAGCGCCCAGGGTTATCCCCGCGCCGACGGTAATCGTCAAATCCGATGGGATGTAGTCGCTGACGACGCGTAGCAGTGTCGTGTCGATGACTGTGCTGTCGGCGCTGGGGGCGTTGCCCAACGCCTGATGGCTGCCGCTACCGCGCGGCAGGAGCGGCCCGCGGTGATTGCGGATCTGGCTGGCGAGCTCTTGGATGGTGCTGGGTCGGTACATCTGCTGCTCCTAGATCCACGCGCCAGCGGCGAGGGCTTTGGCTGCCCCACGGGCATGTTTGATATCACCGCACGAAGCGCCGGTGGGGATGAGTTTGCACGGGTTCATCACGCCCACCGCATCGAAGCAGGCCCGCAGTTGGCGCATCGCCCACAAATCGTCTTCATTGAAGAGCAAGCTCATATAGTCGCGCTTTTCGATGCCGATGCCGTGTTCGCCGCTGATTGAACCGCCGACGCGGATACATTCGCGCATGATTTCTTCACTCGCGGCAATCGCCCGGTCGATAATCCCCGGCTCGCGGATGTCGAACAAAATCAGCGGGTGCAGGTTGCCGTCGCCGGCGTGGAAGATGTTGACGATGTGCACACGCTGGCGCTTGGCGACCTCGCGCGTCAACTGCAGTACTTCGGTCAGCCGCGAGCGCGGCACCACGCCGTCTTGGATGTGATAGTGCGGTGCCAAGCGGGCACAGGCGGCCAGGGCACCTTTGCGGCCCGCCCAGAGCTTTTTGCGTTGCTCGTCGTC
>CAIZHO010000300.1 GCA_903932805.1 uncultured Roseiflexaceae bacterium
CGACCAGTGCTGTTTGATGCCGTGCAACCAGCGCACGCAAGGTCATACCACGGTGTACCCCGGTGGTAATGGTGTTGTCGTTGTAGACTTGCCATGATTCGGCGAATTGTGTCGGCGCGTCTGTCACGCCAAGCCACGCGGCCATCTGTGTGCCACCCCAGAGTCGTGATTCGTAGCGTCTCGCGACGCAAAAGGCGCCGATCGTCATGTTGCTCCCGTATTGATATGCAATCTGAGTTCGACTTGGCCGACAGTGATGACATCACCGTCTTCGATTTGCACCGGAGTAACCACTTGGAGCTGATTGATGTATGTCTTGTTGGTACTCCCGAGGTCGCGGATGTACCAGGCATCATCTTGACTGTTGATCACACAATGGCGATCCGATATCAATTTATCGGGGATCTGAATGGTGCAATCTGCGCTCCGTCCGATAACCGTGTTGTCATAGACTTCATAGACTTTGTTTCGTTGGATGAGTGTCGATCCGGCACGTTGGACGACCAGAAAAGCCGTCGTCCCGGTGAACGCCGGCAGATTTTGGTCACCACGAATCACAGCCCGAAAAATCCGCCACACAAATACATAAATCAGACCGACGAGTGCCAATCTGAGTATCCAGATGATGAGTTCAATCGAGGCGTTGGCCAGTTCATTCATCGGTATGTGCAATCGTCAGCTTGATGGTGTAGTTCCCTATGGTGATGGTGTCGGTATTTATGGCGATGGGCATGCTGCTGTTGCGGATAACCGTGCCATTGATGCGACATCCATTGCGCGTATCCAAATCGGTCAACACAAAGCGTCGCCCGCTGTAGTTGATGCGAGCATGCTGCCGCGACACGAGCTGGTCGGGCAACACGACATGATTGCTGGTACTGCGGCCAATGGTGATTTCGGTCTGCAGAATGGGGATGGTGTGTACTTCCCCATTGATCGTGACGGTGAGTGCATATTGGGCATTGATGGGGTAACGTTCGGGGGTGGTATCGACCTGTGTCGAACGCTCTGGTTCGGGTTGGAACGGTAATGCAGTAGCTGCTGCGGTCATGTCACTAGCGCTGTACGACCCTGCTTCGCTGTCGAGTGCGATGGTGCTGCGTTGGACCTTGGGGTCTGCGCTGATCAGAACTTCGATTGCTTTGACCGTGGCAAAGCCGCGCTCTTGGGCGAGGCGGGTGAGGTACATGGTCAAATCATAATCAAGCATGGGGTGTTGGCGCAGTAGTACGGTGTAATCTGCTGGGTGAACCGCAGCCTGATAGCGATACGGCACATATATTTGGTTGCGAACGTCAATTTGGTTCGCTTCCATGGTGCGCTGGAGACGTCGTTCGAGGGTCACTTGGTCGAGGGGGCGTTTGAAGTAGCGCGACACCGACGTCTCGAGGAGGTGCTCCATAAATGATTCAAACCGGCGTAGGAACGTCATAACCCACCAGTATTGTCTGTCGTCAGCCAGCGCATCGGTTCGCACTCGGGATGTATCTGCGAGTATCCTGCACGCAAATTATACAATTAACTCGGTTTGCTGAGAGAAATCAAGAAGTCTGCATTCGTCCGTGTTTTGGACATGCGTGCCAAAACGAGCTCTGTTCCTTCGTTTTCGCCCAACATGGTGACCATACGCCGCATCGTCCATACCTGCTTGATGACTTCAGTACCCAGCAGGAGTTCTTCGCGGCGGGTACCACTGCGGGTGATATCGATTGCAGGGAACACGCGCTTTTCGGCGAGTTTGCGATCGAGATGCAGCTCCATGTTGCCAGTGCCCTTGAATTCTTCGTAAATCACATCGTCCATGCGGCTGCCTGTATCGACCAG
>CAIZHO010000301.1 GCA_903932805.1 uncultured Roseiflexaceae bacterium
ACCACAATAGCGACGCTCCAGAGTTATCTGCTCAAATCTGTCATCACCGTAAAGCCATGGCGCGTTCTTACGGCCTTCGAGCGGACCGCACTAGTACGTACAGCATGGCAGTCGGTCGGCGGCCCACTCTACGATCGATATGGTACGAACCGTGGTGCCGATAGTGAAATGGCGCGCATCATCAGCTATCTCTCGAGCCAACGTACCCTCTGGTCCGCACAGAACGATATGGACCCGAGCCACGAATTGACACACATTTACCGTTCATACCAAACGGTACTTACACAACATCAGGTCTATGCATACGACGATTTAGCACTGCACTTCAATGAGTTGGCTGCAATAGCGGTGCCCGAGCAGTGGCTCGTTGCGTGTGAGCTCCAACAGGCAACCCATGCCCAGCTTACCGCACTGCGGCGCATCATAAACGTTGTCCAGGATGGTGTCGTCAGCGCGTGGCTGCCTGCGGGAGCACCGCACCCGCAGCCGGTCCCCGAAATCGCAGTCGTCGAGCGGTTCTTGGCCGAATTCGAACCCCGCCTGTATCGTGAATCATCCGATCTACCGGCTGCACAGCTGATTGACCGCCTTGCAGGGATTAGTACTGCCGTTCCGAAGATTCGGTATTTCGGCATGACAACGCAACACGACCCGCGCCGGGTGGGCGTCCTCACCGCCGCCGATGAGCTCCAGCTGTGTGCGGCAACGGCACGTGCGGCGCTGCTGGCAGACAAGTCCGTTAGTATCGTTTGTGCCGATACCACGCTGATGGGACCACTCGAAGTCGCGTTGCGCGACCAGGGAATCCCCGTACCCACCCAAAGCCCGCCACATCAGAGCAATCCCCTCATCGAAGCGTCAATCGCACTGGTACGCAGTGATCGCGGCAACAATCCAGATTCGGTCACCAGAATTGTCAATCTGCTGATCGAAAGTGAACGCGCAGAGCCCCACCTCGGCCAGCAACAGGAAGTGATCGACGATCGGGCTGCCCGCATAGCACCGATTGCAGCACGTCTGGTGCTGGATCACACCACAAGCGACCAAATCCGTACCGCGCTGACAGACATTGGGCTGGTGCAATCGATATGGGCATCCAACGCAC
Source organism: uncultured Roseiflexaceae bacterium (assembly GCA_903932805.1). Classification (GTDB taxonomy): domain Bacteria; phylum Chloroflexota; class Chloroflexia; order Chloroflexales; family Roseiflexaceae; genus UBA965. The sequence goes on from CAIZHO010000301.1 coordinate 1,106, forward strand.
GCATCCCTGGGGATGTCCGCGATTATTGGTTGCGTGAATGGCAGCAATGGCTCGGCCAGCTCGACGGGTTGACGCGCTTGTTCAGCCAGGACCAGCATCACCTACGCGCGAGTATCGATGCACTGCATGCCACCCCGCAACCCACAACAATCATCCGCCAGGAATCGGTCCGTCTGATGATTCGTGGCCCCGAAGGTGCCCCGGCCGAAGCAGACAATCTGCTGGTCGTGGGACTACACGAAGGATCTGCCCCGCGCACGCCCCGAGGATACGAGATGGTGCCCGAAGATTGGATCGTTTCAGCGCTGCGCGAGCCACCTGCTGCACTGCCGCTCCGGACCGACCGTGCTGCATCCCGTGAACGTGAACGGCGGCGCGTTGCTCAGCTGATTGCATCGAACGCACGCTCTGTCACCCTTGGGTTCGCCTACCATGGACTCGGTGGGCAACCACAGCTCCCATCCGCGTTTTTGTCGGTGTGGGGTGCAGACCACTTGCATTATGACAAGCACGGCATGGTTCAGGTACACACTGCCGATGCCGCAACAGGAGGGCTGGTTGCTGCTCCCGCTCTTCCAAAGCCCTATCAAGCCAAAACAGAACAAAACGAACGCATCCTGGTGCAACAAGACAACCATTTTTCGAATTCGCAGATCCGCACCTATTTGACCTGCCCGCGCAAGTATTTCTATGAAAAAGTCGCGCGTGTGGTGCTCTCGGACGAAGAGCGAGACGATTCGGGATTTGCGGTGGGCAACCTGATGCACGAAGTGCTCTGTGCCGCCATGGGCAATGGCTCTCCCATTGCTGTTGACTTGCGCGAAGAGACGTTTGAACAATTCGCGCAGCGCTGGAACGGGATCGAACAGCGTGCGCTGACCATTTTGGAGCACGCGTTGGCTGGGACTCCGTGTGACCTCGGCGGTGGCCAACGGTACTGCCCAGACAAAGCGTACCGCGATGCTCTCGGTGGCGGACTAACGGCGCTCATCGCCGAACAAACTGCACGCGCAATGATTACTCGCTGGGTTGCTG
>CAIZHO010000302.1 GCA_903932805.1 uncultured Roseiflexaceae bacterium
CACATTCGGCATCAGCCTTGCTGTTGTATTGCTGTGGATTCCCCTCAAAGAGAAATTTGGGATTGGTCCAATCGCAAACACCATCGTGGTCGCTTGGGCCATGGGCGTGTGCCGAAGCTTCATCCCGCTTAATGCCCCTGCGGTCGGTTCGGACGCGGTCACATCGTATGTCACCGGCGGTATTTTTTTGTTTTTGGGAATTATGTCAATCGGGCTTGGATCGGCGCTCTACATTACCTGCGGCCTCGGGGCAGGTCCACGGCAGGGGCTGATGGCCGCGTTGCATCGCATCACCGGACAACCAGTCAGCCGGATCACGACCGCACTCGAAGTGACCGTGTGTGTTATTGGGATTGTCTTGGGCGGCAAATACGGCATCGGGACGATTTTGTTTGCGGTGTTGGTCGGTCAGTCCGTGGCAATTTGGTTCGGTGTGGTAGGCAGACTCGGTGCAATCAAAGACACGAAGGATCACAGTGACGATGAGCCCAGCGCCGCAATTGATGGATGAGCGCAGATGACAGCACAGACAACTCGTATTTGCCCAGTAACTGCAGGATTAGTTGACCTCGATGCATATACAGCACTCGACGGTGCCTGGCGTGTGTTAGGCATACCCGCTCCGGCTCGACGGGCACTGATCGATGCAGGCTATACAGAGGTCGTACAACTCGCGGGTGTATCGCATCAATCGCTTGCCAAACTCCACGGCATGGGACCGAAAGCACTTTCTATACTGAAAAAAGCATTTGTTTTGCATGGCCTCTCCAATGAACCTTGAGAAACGAAGATTGAGGCGGTGCGTCACCGGATTGCTGCTCGCACTATGGTGCGGTTTGACCTCTTGTACCTTACAGCCCGTAGAAGCACTCGGTCATACAGCAATCGCCAACCAGCGTGCTGCAATGCATACGAGTGCTGTCAACGACGTACAAACGTCCAATACGTCACCACACTACACCATAATTGGTACCGTAAACCCCACGACGCGTACATTGAGTGCAACCCAAACGGTCGTGTATACAAATCGTACCGCAACGACGTTAACCACCATTGGGATGCGGTTGTACGCGAATCTGACTGATGTCGGAGGGCGCACGACAGTCACCAACGTCCGTGTCAACGGCACTGTCGCGACACCGACGTATGGTCCGCAACGATTTTTCCTGTCGATCCCCCTCGCCACGCCGTTGGAAGCGGGCAAAAGTGTCTCTCTGTCTATGGGATTCACCACGACGGCCCCGACCAACACCGACACGAATCTTTTTGGGACCATGGTGTCTGATGGCACGACGCTCTCGATGCCGTATGCATATCCGATGGTTGCGTTTCTGCGCGGCGGGGTGTGGGACACTGCGATTCCTGATTCAAAAGGGGACATCGTCACACACGAGATATCGTTATATGATGTGCGGCTGACCGGCCCGCTCACTGGGTATACCTTTGTATCGACGGGCACTACCACGGCGACAACAAAAACCCGCAACACCCAGACCGTACAAATCTACAGTGGTTTGCAACGCGATTTTGCGTTTGCATTGACCAAACTGACCAAAAAATCGCAAACAGTCAGCGGCACCACCATCAATGTGTATGGACCGAGCACACGCGTTGCAGTAACCAATGCCGCACTGGCAGCCGCCGTCGCAGCCTTGCCAATTTTCAACTCACGCATCGGGCAGTACCCATATAACGAGCTGGATATCATCAGTGTCAATGCAGGGGACTTCTGGGGGATTGAGTTCCCAGGATTCGTCCTTATCGAACAGGATCAGTACACCAACAATCCCAATTTTGAGCATTTGATTGTCCACGAAGTTGGTCATCAATGGTTTTATAACGTGATTGGGAACGACGTGCAACGTGACGCCTTTGTGGACGAAGGACTGACGAACTACACTGAGCTACTCTATAGCCAAGCCCGCAATCGACCGACTGCGGCTGCCCAGACACTTGCCTACTGGCGTGATGACTTAGCAGCGTTGCGGGCAGCAGGCAATGATGCAGTGGTTGATCAGCCGATGAGTGCAATGACCGACGATCAATACACGACGTTGACATATAACAAAGCGGCATTGTACATCCACGCGGTGCGGACCCGGATTGGTGAATCTGCATTCAGTGCGGCACTCAAAGGGTATTACACCGCAAGCAAGTATCGCATTGTCGACGGATCGGGCTTCCGAAGCGCGGCAGAGACAGCCTGCAAATGCTCGCTGACAACCCTCTATCGCACCTGGATTTTGGTGCCCTGATTCGCCTCCACTACCCACGTCTGTCTGTAGCGGTGCACCACTCGACAACCGTTATGATCAACACGAGTACGCCGCGCCGTGAACAAAGCAAAACACCACCCTGCAGAGTGCTAGGGGTGGTGTTTCGTGTTGCGTACGAACGTCATCAAACGCTTGGAGCGCCGACGCTCAATGCCATGCACGCCGCGGCGGGAGGGTTACGGCGTTGGATACCCGGTCGGCAACGGTGTCTCTGTGCTGGGCACGGGGTATGCCGTGGCGGTGTTGGTCGGGGTGCCGACGACGACCGCAGTTTGTGTGAGTCGTAGCGCCGTCGCAGTCTGGTTCTCGGAGCGTGCAGCAGCGGTCATCGTTTGTACCGCGAACGTCGGTGAGCGGCGTGCCATCCACGTCCGTGTGATTGCGAGCGCTGTGCGTGTCCGCGTCATGCTTCTCGTCGGGCTGAGAAAGACCGTCGAAGTCGGCCGTGTCGGAGTAATCGTCGGTGATGGAGTGGTGGTTCGTGTGAAGGTCCGGGTTATGGTACTCGTCCGTGTCAACGTAAATGTCCGTGTGCTCGTCTGGGTTGGTGGGACCGTCATGGTCAGTGTCGCGGGTATGCGCGTCCGCGTGAATTGGCTCGGTGTTGGG
>CAIZHO010000303.1 GCA_903932805.1 uncultured Roseiflexaceae bacterium
GGCCAATGCTGCCACGCTCGGCGCAGACGCCGCAGCCGCACTCGCAGCCGGCGGCGATCGCCTGCACTACGACGTCATGGACGGCCGCTTTGTGCCCAATATCACCTTTGGGATGCCCGTGCTTGCGCACCTCCGCAGCGCCCTCGGCCCAACCGCCTACCTCGATGCCCATTTGATGATTGTCGAACCCGAACGCTACGTCGAGGCCTTCGCCAAGGCCGGCGCCAATCAGATCAGCGTGCACGTCGAAGCCTCGCCACACCTACACCGCACCATCCAACTCATCCGTGCCTGCGGCGCACAGGTCGGTGTCGCCATCAACCCGGCCACCCCGTTGCAATCGCTCTACGAGGTCCTCGATAGTATCGACACCGTGCTCATGATGACCGTCAACCCGGGCTTCGGCGGGCAACAATACATCCCGCAGTCGACCGCCAAAATCCGCACCCTGCGCGCCTACATCGATGCCAACGGGCTCTCGACCCAGATCCAAGTCGACGGTGGCATCGCCCTCGATACCATCGCCACCGTGGCCGCCGCCGGCGTCGACGACGTGGTGGTGGGCAGTGCGTTCTTCCGCGCCGATGGTGACCTCCTGCGCTCGACAGCCGCCCTCCAAGCGCGCCTCGATGCTTAGTCCGCAGTCGCCCAAAAACGCCACATGGTACAATGACGACCTAACGCAATAACAAAGGACACCTCATCATGCCCAAAGACGGAATAACACCCCGCGCCAAAGACTATTCGCAGTGGTACCTCGATATCGTCCGTGAAGCCGACCTGGCCGACTATGCCGAAGTCGTGCGCGGCTGTATCGTCTTCAAACCGACCGGCTATGCCATCTGGGAGGGGATTCAATCCGGCCTCGACAGTCGCATCAAAGAAAGCGGCCACGTCAATGCCTACTTCCCCCTGCTCATCCCCAAGAGCTTTCTCACCAAAGAAGCCGAGCACGTCGAAGGCTTTGCCCCCGAAGTCGCCGAAGTCACCCGTGCCGGCGGCGAAGAGCTCACCGAGCCCTACGTTATTCGTCCCACCTCCGAGACCATCATCGGCTACTTCTACGCCAAATGGGTCCGCTCATACCGCGATTTGCCCATCCTGATCAACCAGTGGGCCAACGTCATGCGCTGGGAGATGCGCACCCGACCGTTCTTGCGCACCGCCGAGTTCCTCTGGCAAGAAGGCCACACCGTCCATGCCACCGAGGCCGAGGCCGAAACCGAAACCCTGATGATCCTCGATGACGTCTATGCCGACTTCATCGAAAAAGAAATGGCCCTGCCCGTCCTGCGCGGCCTCAAAACCGACAGCGAGAAGTTCCCCGGCGCACTGCGTACCTACTGCGTCGAAGCCATGATGCAAGACGGCCGCGCCCTACAGGCCGGCACGTCCCACAACCTGGGCCAAAACTTCGCCAAGGCGTTTGATATTTCGTTCACAGACCAAGCCAACACCGTCCAATATGCCTGGACCACCAGCTGGGGGGTCAGCACCCGCCTCATTGGCGCACTCATCATGGCCCACAGCGACGACGACGGCTTGATTGTGCCGCCGCGCTTGGCCCCCATCCAGGTCATCGTCGTCCCCATTTACAAAAACGACGCCGAGAAAGCCCTCGTGATGGACGCCGTCAAGCGCATCACCACCGGCTGGAAGGGCACGATTCGCTTCAAAATCGACGAGCGCGAACACCTCACCGCGGGCTTTAAGTTCAACGAATGGGAAGTCAAAGGTGTGCCCGTGCGCATCGAAGTCGGCCCCAAAGACGTCGAAAAGGGCTCGGTTGCCTTGGCACGCCGCGACATCCCTGGCCGCGACGGCAAGAGCTTCGTCCCCCAAGACGGCCTGACCGAGCGCGTCGTCGCCCTGCTCGCCGAGATCCAAGATGCCCTCTATCAGCGCGCCCTGGCTTTCCGCACCGACCATACCCGCACCGTGACGAGCTACGATGAGCTCAAAGAAGCCATCGAGACGGGCTTCGCGGTCTGCTGGTGGGATGGTGACAGCGCCGACGAGAAGCGCATCAAAGAAGAGACCCGCGCCACCATCCGCTGCATCCCCAACAACCAACCCGGCGGTTCGGGCACCTGCATCTACACCGGTCGCCCTGCCACCAAGACCGTCGTCTTCGCCCGCTCGTACTAGGCCCTCCCCGTACCCATTGTCTGGCGCTGTGGATTGCATCCACCCCAGGCAATGGGTTTTTTCGGAGCATCCGCCATGCCCACACTACGCTCGCTCGAAGGGCAATACAAAGCCCAAATCTCGCTCCTCTGGCATCCGCTCGACGGCACCCCGATCGCCTATCACGCCGATCGCCCCGTCAAGACCGCCAGCATCATCAAACTGCCCATCCTCGTCCACGCCGCCCTGCTCGTCGATGCCGGTCAGCTCAGCTGGGAGCAACGCGTCCCGCTCGACCACGGCGCTGTCGTCCCGGGCATGGGTGTGCTCCGCTACCTCGACGGCGGCATCGCCCCGACCGTGCGTGATTTGGCGGTACTTATGACTATTATTTCTGACAACACCGCAACCAACATGCTGATTGATATGCTCGGTATCGAAAAAATAAACGAGCGCATCCAAACCCTCGGAATGCCCCAGACTCGCCTCAATCGCAAGGTGTTTACTCCCAATACGCCCGACTGCCTGCCCTGGGGTCTGGGCGTCACCACAGCCCGCGACACGGTGCATCTGCTCCAGAGCATTGCCACTGGGCAGATCGGCACTGCCGCGACAAATCAGTTCCTGCGTGACACATTGGCCCGGCAACTCGACCGGGTCGGGTTCCCGCGTGGCATTCCCACCGGATGGACGTACGCCGGCAAGACTGGGTCGGACGACGACCTGCGCAACGACTGCGGCATCCTGACCGCACCCGATGGGAGGCAGGTGATCGCGGCGTGTTTCGTGCAGGAGCTCGCCGAGGCTCCTTCGTCGGTCGACCACCTCGGTCTCAAAGCGCTCAGCGATGTTGCAGCGTTGATGACACAGGCCTGATATGCGTACCATGCCTACCCTGCACGGCGCACGCGTCCATATTCGGCCTTTTACCGCCAACGACTTCGTTGCCGTACTCGCACTGTTCGACGACGTCAGCGACGGTGCACTCGTCGAACCAGCGGTTCGCGCGCGCCGCAACGCCTGGCTCGCCTGGGCAGCGAGCAATCACGACGAACTCGCACGCCTCGACCAACCGCCGTATGGTGACCGGGCAATCGTCTTGAGTGCGTCCGATACGATTATCGGTGCCATCGGTCTCGTCCCCTGTCTCGATGTCTATGGCCAGGCAGGCATTGGTCCGGACGATGGCCGCACCAGGGCCGAGATGGGCCTCTTTTGGATGGTACACCCCGAGTATCAACGCAAGGGCTATGCCACCGAGGCCGGGCAACTCCTGGTCCGCTATGCAATAAACGAGTTGCGCATCGAACGGGTCATCGCCACTACCGACTACGACAACCACGCCTCGCAGGCGGTCATGCGCAAATTGGGCATGGACATCCGCCGCAATAGTCAGGCGACGCCGCCGTGGTTGCAATTGGTTGGGGTCTACGAGTCTTGGATGGAGCCCGAGCAGTTCCCCGATGGAACGTTCATCCGCTCGATCGTCGAATCCGATCTCGACGAAATGCTGGCCCTCTGGCGCGACGCACCACTGCGCATCAGCCCAACCGACACACCGACGGGGTTACGCCGCCACATTGCCCTATCAGGGAGATTTGCACTCGCGCTGTGCGCCGCCGACGGCGCCATCATTGGCACCGTGTTGGGCAGCGACGATGGTCGGCGTGGTTGGATCAATCACCTAGCGGTCCGCCGCGACCACCAGCACAACGGCTACGGGGCACGCCTCGTCCAGGCATTGGTATCACGATTGACCGCAGCAGGATGCGAAAAACTGAACCTCCTCGTCATCAACAACAATGCCCACGTCGTTCCCTTTTACGAGTCGTTGGGCTTTGCATTGGACGACAATCTATTTCTGGCACGCTGGTTACGTACCGTATGAAAACGAAGTACGTCAACTTTTTGTTTTCTCTCTGCGTGCTGTGTGCCTGCGCTTCACCGACACCGATTGCGTCATACACCCTCCCCGACCCCGCTGTGCACGAGCAAACAACGCTCGACGTGCGCACCTCTGACGGGCTCGTCCTGCGTCTCGTCACCGCATTCGACGGTGCTACGACACGCACGACTCTCTCTGCTACCCCCGACTATGCGCCGGCGTGGCTGGCAGCCAATGGCGGGACGGTGACCATCCAAACTACCGGTGAACGGAGTGCAATTGTCACTGGCGATTGCCTGCAAACGGCAACAGATATCCCCACGCTCTCTGCGGGGGGGATTGTCGGCCCACAACCAGGATATGCGGCGGTCACCGACGGTACGACCAAGAGTACTGATGGCGGCACGTTGTGGCAGGGCTATGCCGGCACGGCCGAAATCCGAGCGGGGCAGATGATAGCGCTCGATGCACAGGGTATGGGGCGCATCCTGTTGCCTGATAACACCACCCGGACCGACGCCTACACGTGGACATATCGACGCGTCGCCTGGGCAGATCCCGTAACCCGTATCACAAAGCCATGCGCGCTGACGATGCTCGAATCGTTCACGCTCCCCGAGGCTGTCACCACACGCCGCATGTACGGCGGTGCACTCTTGGCCGAGCATGCCGACGCTCCCACGGGAGTCGGTGCAGCGTACGAACCAGTCCTCCGTGCCGAGGGCTGGCGCATCGAGAGTATTTCGCAGACTCCTGCCCTGATCGTGTGGCGCGTGACCCGTGGTGAGCTCGGCTATCAGGTCGTTTTGAGCATGACTGCAACCGGAACCACCGATATCACCGTCTACGAACGTGAACCATAGAACTCCCAGGACGATGCGTGGTAGGATGAATCAACCAACCCCCGGAATTAGCGTATTGGAGGGATGTGTATGCGTAAACTTATTTCTATTGCTTCGTGGATCGTCGGTATCTTCGTCGGATTCGTGCTGGTACTGGTTGCTTCGATTGTCATCGACCGCGCGATGGCAGTAGGCAAAGTCGACAAGATGACCAACACGATTATCCCCAACGGCACCAACCCAGCGGTGCGCGCGTATGTGAGCAAACCTGACGGCGAAGGCCCGTTCCCTGTGGTCATCATGGTGCACGAATGGTGGGGTCTCAAAGAAGAAATCATTGGCAAAGCAGACGAATTGGCGAAAGACGGCTACGTCGTGATCGCACCGGATGTGATGCGCGGCAACACGACCAGCTGGATCCCCACGGCTATCTACCAAGTGTCGTCGACCCCAACGACCCAAATCGACAGCGACATCGATTCTGTCCTGCAGTGGGCTACCAATCAATCCTTTGTGGACCGCAACCGCATCGCCATCATGGGCTTCTGCTTCGGCGGTGGAACAGCACTCCGTTACGGCATCCAAACCCCGGCCATCAAAGCAACGGCGATTTTTTATGGCTCTGCAATCACGGATCCCGCCATCCTCAAGTCGCTGAATGGGCCGGTGTTGGGTGTCTTTGGGGCTGATGACACGATGATTCCGCTGAGCGAAGTGGCAGCCCTCGAAGCAGGCTTGACCGCTGCGGGCATCCCCAATGAAATCACCATCTACGAGGGCGAGGGGCATGCCTTCATCACGAGTGTCGAAGAAATCAAAAAAGGCGGTAATCAGGGCAAGGCGTGGCAGCAATTGCGTACATTCCTCGCTTCCAGCTTTTCGGCACAGGGGTATACGCGCGTACGTCCCGTCGCACTGACGCAGCAGAACGCAATCCAACAAGATTGGAACGTCGATCGTATGGTGCATCTGTATGTCTGTAATCTTGCGACGGCACAGCGTGCGTTCCGCGACGAATGACCACATTTGTGATCGTTGTGTATGGTACGCTGAGGTATCAGAGTATTCGTCCCCCGTGTGAAAGAGAGCTGGTATGGATTTTCTCCTTTTGTGTTTGAGTGTCATCGTCTTTGTGGCAATAGCCGTGGTCATTACGGGCGTCAAAATAGTCCCGCAGGGATATGAGTGGACCATCGAACGCTTCGGGAAGTTCCGCATGGTCTTGAAGCCCGGCCTGAGCATCATCATCCCGTTCATCGACATGATTGGCCGCAAAGTCAATGTCCAAGAGCAGGTCCTCGACATCCCGTCGCAGATCGTGATCACCCGAGACAACGCGACGGTACGCGTCGACGGTGTGCTGTTCTATCAGGTCTACGAGACACAGCTTGCCGCATATCAAGTGTTCAACCTGCAAGCATCGATCATCAACTTGGCGTTGACCAACTTGCGTACCGCCATCGGCAGCATGGAGCTCGACGAAGTTTTGGCCAAGCGTGACGAAATCAACACACGCTTGTTGTCGGCACTCGATCATGCGACACAGACATGGGGGACCAAAGTCACCCGGGTCGAAATCAAGGATGTGTTGCCGCCCGAAGATATCACCCGGGCGATGTCCAAGCAGTTGACGGCCGACCGCGAGAAGCGCGCCAAGATCCTCGAGGCAGAGGGCTTCCGACAAGCCGAGATTCTCAATGCCGAAGGGCTCAAGCAGGCCAAAATCCTCGAGGCCGAAGGTATGTTGGCATCGGCGCGCCTGCAGGCCGAAGCGCGCGAACGCCTCGCCGGCGCCGAAGCTGAATCGACGCGCCTGTTGGTCGAATCCGTCGGTAAGCCCGAAGCAGCGTTGCAATACTTCATCGCACAACGCTATATCGATGCCCTCCAAAAACTCGGCGATTCGCCCGCAGCACGTATGATCGTGGTGCCGACCGACTTCTCCAACTTTGCAGGCGCACTCGGTGCCATCACCGAGATGATGAACAAGAAGGATTAGCCATGTACTCGGCATATTTCTGGCTGGTATTGGGGGCAGTCCTCATTGTTGCCGAAATATTCGTGCCCGGTGTCTTTATCCTCTGGGTCGGGATTGCAGCCCTAGCGACCGCTGGGGTTGCACTCTTGTTCCCGTCGCTCGGGGCATGGATACTGCTCTTTTTTGCAATAGTTACGGTTTTGACAGCTTTTGTTGGTACAAAAGTGTACATGATGATTACGTCAGCTCCGAGTACACTCAACGAGCTCGCACAACAACTCGTCGGCAAACGCGGGGTCTGTATCGCACGCCTCGATGACCCCGAAATTCGCATCAGAATCGACGGCGTCGAATGGGCTGCTCTCTCTGACGGCGATATCGATACGGGTGACCCTGTCGTCGTGCTGCGATTCCAAGATGCCAAACCGGTCGTACGCAGTGCGTAAGTTTACACGTTTGACGCACAAAATCCAAAGAATTTCTTTACACTGGTTTCAGGAAACTATCACCTGTGCGCAGTTGAACTCTATTGACTAACACAATCCACGGTGGTACTATTTCGTCAGAGTTAATACTACGAACCGTAAAGTAGAGCCCATGAATCGCGAACTCATGACCATTCGCCAGCTGGCTGATCGTGCTGGCGTGACCCAACGAACCATTCGGTATTACACCGACGAAGGACTTATCGATGCACCCGTCGACAAGGTGCGTACTCCTCGATATACGGAACGTCACCTGTTGCAGCTGCTCGCAGCTGCCCGCCTCAAATCAGGGTACCTGCCACTGCGTGTCATCCGCGCACGCATGGCAGGGATGAATGACACCGATTTGCATGAAGTCATCAACAGCGCGACGGTTGCGATCGAAGAGCTTGTCACAGCCGACGTCCCGCCAGAGGTGGTTGCATCACATCACGTGAGTCGTGTGGTCAGCAATACCAAGTCAGATTACTCAGTACCTGCGACCACCGAAGGCACACAAGAGATACGCTGGCACCGATATGTCATCGAAGAAGGCATCGAAATCCACTTCCGCGATGATCGCATCATCGACAGTGGTGAGCTTCGCCGCATTGGTGCTATCCTACGCCGCCGTCCGTAATGCTCGTCATTCACAAAAAACACCCCCGAGCGTTGCTCGGGGGTGTTTTTTGTGGTCATTGCTCTGAACCGGGCACGTTGTAATCCTGGTCACTGTCTGCAGCGGGCGGTTGTGGCCGCTTGTATCGTCCCGGCCGTCGTCCATGAATCCATGCTCCAAAAATATCGAGATACCCTGTTTCGTGCACCCCTGCACCGGCGCTCGCCGCACTGATATCAAACAACCTGCCGATATCTTCATCGCTGATCGTATATCCGTCGTCGTCCAACCACGCTCCACGCAGCGGGAGGATGTCCTGACCGTCCCTCAGGGTGTCGAAGTCGTTTGCCTTGGCGTGTGTGTCGTCTGCCGCGCTGCTCCCGACATCGTTCAGCCCCTCATCCGAGTCCAAGAAGTCATCATCATCGTCCTGATCATCTGCGTCGTCTGCATCGAGCTCAGCATCAAAATCGAAGTACTCGTGCGCATCGGTGCGGAAGGATGGTCCTTGGGGCTCGGTCATCTCGGGGAACGTGGTTGTCCACAACCGGATGATCCGCTTGATGCTGCGTGTCTGCGCGTATAGCTGGGCGAACTGCTCGTGGATTTCGTTCAACCCTGTGCGGGCAGCGCCTCGCTCGGTATCGATCACGACCGCACTCAGATACGAAAGCGCCGACGTTATTTCGTCGTGCGCTTGGTTTAGGTTGTACTGCAAACGCGTTGCGTTGAGTTTGTTGCTCATTCTTGCCACCTTTCTGTGTGCTGCGTTCCGTGATCTGTATGCCGATATGGAACACATGCGCGTCGTTACATCATTTGCTCCTCTGCGGTGAAATACCTCTGTACCACCGTTCTTCTCGTCAACTTGCTTATAATACCACAATTGCGTAATATATGTCAAATCGCTTCTTTATTACAGTATAACTGTTATTATTACGTTGTTGTGTAAAAAACCAATCACAGCGTATGTTCATAGTGAATGAACGAGTGACTACGAACAGTCCGTGTGACGACAATATGTACGAACCTGCACGGCGCATAATCACAGCCGGCGGACCGCCGCCGACGCCGCAGAATCAGTAGGCATTGCCGCACAGCGAGAGCCGAGCTACCTACGAAGTGACGTTCTCTGTCCAATTACCACACCCGAACAGCAAGCGGGCCGCAGTTCAGCAGAACTGCGGCCCGCTATGTTTGTTCATTAGTCAATACACAAGGCGGCGCCACCGATAATACCAACGACATCACCGAGCGCTGCTGCTTTCAGTTGGGTTGCGTTGCCCAGCACGCGATATGCCATGATGGTGCGCAACGGGCCAAACAGAAAATCACCAGCGCCAGTCAATCCACCACCCAAAACCACAATCCCAGGGTTCATGAGATTGCAGGCAGACGAAATGCCGATACCCAACCAACCCACCGCATGCTCCCAGATGCGCACTGCCGTCGGATCACCAGCGCGGGCTGCAGCAACGACATCACGGGCGCTGATGCTTGCGGGATCGCGGTCTCGTAACGCAGCAGGGATATCCGCGCGTGCATCACGAGCAATCGACAAGCCCGATGACAACGACTCGAGACAACCATTGCCGCCGCAGGCACAGGCAGGGCCGTCGGGCTTGAGGATCATGTGGCCCACTTCGCCGGCCCAGGCATGCTCGCCACGGTGGAGTCTGCCATTGATGATGACGCCGCCACCGATCCCGGTGCTGACGGTCAGATAGAGCATATGGGTGCATCCGTACCCTGCGCCGAAGCGGTACTCGGCCAATGCAGCGGCATCGGCATCGTTTGCAATCCGTGATGGAACGCCGAACGCCGCCTCGCAGGTTTGAGCCAACGGGTACGACTCCCAGCCGGGGATATGCATAGACAGGCGCACTGTGCGCCCATCTGCCTCGACTGGCCCTCCGAACGAGACGCCAACCGCAGTAATGGGAGCCGCGTGCTGCGCACACAATTGCCGCCCGAGTTCGATCATCCGCTGCATACCCGCAGCTGCCCCGCCCGCAGGCGTCGGCGCGCGGAGTGACGCCAACACCGCACCCGAGTCGCTGTCGACAATCCCGGCGGCGAGTTTGGTCCCACCAAAATCAAACCCTAGGATCGCACTCATAGTGCGCGGATCCGATTGGCCAGATTGACGGCAAGCGCATGACAAAGGGCAATGTGTACGTCTTCGACCTCGGGCATAAACGAGCTCGGCGCCACAAAGGCAACGTCGGCTTGGCTTGCTAATTTGCCCCCACCGAAGCCACTCATCCCGACCGTTGTGCCGCCGTGTGCCTTGACCCAGGTGCATGCATTGAGCACATTGGGTGAATTGCCGCTGCCCGATATGGCCACCAAGGTGTCGCCTGGGCGAAAGAACATGGGCAGTTGTTCGACAAACACCTGATCATACGCGGTGTCGTTGCCCCATGCAGTCACCAGTGGCATGTTGTCCGTGAGGGCTACAGCGCGGAAACGGCGCTTGTCGGGCACAACGGTCCATTTGCCCAGATCACACACCAGGTGTGACGCACTCGCCGCCGAACCGCCGTTGCCGCAGACAATCACGGTATTGTCGCGTTGGTATGTCTGCCAGAGGACCTCGAGGACAGCCTCGGCCTGTGCGTCTGAGACGTTGCCCAAAACGGTAGCTAATTGTCGAAAATACTGCTGCATCATTGCCGCTGCACTCCTATGCCAGAAAACGATATTTAAACAACGCCCATATGGCCCAGAAGCCCTGCGAAGGCTTCATTTTTTTGCCCTCTTCGTAGGTCCGGCCAATGTAGCTGACCGGGACTTCATAGATACGGTGCTTACGGAGCAGGATTTTGGCGGTAATCTCGGGCTCGATGCGGAAGTCATTGCTCTCGAGTGGAATGTTCTTGATGATGTCGGCACGGAATGCTTTGTAGCATGTCTCCATGTCAGAAATCCAACAGTTAAACAAGAAGTTGGTCAAAAACGTCAAACACTTGTTGCCTAAGGCATTCCAGAAGTACATACCGGTATGATTACCCATGAATCGAGACCCAAAGACGACATCGACTTTGCCATCGACGATAGGGTTAATGACTTGGTAGTAGTCATTGGGGTCGTACTCGAGATCGGCATCTTGGACGATGATGATGTCGCCGCTTGCATGCGCAAACCCCGTACGCACCGCGGCTCCTTTGCCACTATTGCGCAGGTGCCGGACCACGCGGAGGGTCGGGTCCTTGCGTTGTTCTTCGGCCAATACTTCCGCAGTATTGTCGCTTGAGCAATCATCGACCACAATGATTTCTTTATCGAATCGGACCGCACGGACACGCTCGAGTATTATTGGGAGCGAATCGGCTTCGTTGTAACAGGGCATGATGACAGAAAGAACCATAACAACCTTCGCGACAAAACAGTGCCCAAACCGCAGGCACCCTGCGTTTTGAATTACCCAATCATGTTTTGGATTGTCCGAGAGATCCCCGGGAAGGCAGCACTAAAACGCGCCAGGAGTGCACTACTGCCGGGCACTATGACCTCACCCATGGTGCGACGTTGCAATGCGCGGATCACCGCAGCAGCGACCTGATCGCTGGTGCACGTACTGAGCGCAGCTGCTTTGGGGTACTTTTCGTTGGGAGCGTGTGTCTGGAATCCTGTCTGTGCGACACCAGGACAAATAATCGTACAGGCCACACCGGTACCGTTGAGCTCCTGCTGGAGCGTACGGCCAATTGCGACGAGCGCGAACTTGCTGGCGCAGTAATAGGCCATATTGCGTGCCGCTACCAACCCCGCCATCGAAGCCATCATCACAATCTGACCGTTGCCACGGGCGATCATCGCCGGCAAAAAAGCCCGCGTACAGCGTACTGCCCCGTACACATTGACGTCCATGATGCGTTGCAAATCAACCAACGGCGCATCGACGAGGGTGTCGAGCACCCCGAAGCCTGCGTTGTTGATGACGGTGTCGACTGTACCGAACGTCGTGGCTGCAGTGACAAGGGCTGCGATGTCGCTGTCACTCGTCACATCTGCAGTCACTGCCAATGCCTGTGTCGGCCCACCGAGTTCGGTAACGAGTGTCTGCAGTTTGTCGGTGGAACGGGCCGCCAGAACGACCTTGGCACCCTGAGCAACCGCTTTGCGGGCAATATCTGCCCCAAATCCACTCGAGGCGCCGGTGATGACTACGACACGGTTCGTAAGCGACATAGAATGCCTACTCATCTCTATGCGGTCACGCCGCATTTACTACGGGTTGATATGTGTGCTACAGATTATAATATAGCAAAAGGCCGGGTGTGGGGCGAAAGGAGCTCCCGCATGCTTCGCTCCGCTGGTGCACGTTACGCAACATACACGTCTAGACGACAACACGAATCGTACACCTGCACCTTCCCCCGACCCGCCCAACATACAGTACTATATGAAAGTACTTTTGTAATTTGCGAGGAACCGACATGAATCGTACCGTTATCAAAACCGACAAAGCCGCACCTGCAATTGGACCCTACTCACAGGCCATTTTGACCGACACGATGCTGTATTGCTCGGGCCAGATCCCGCTCAATGCTCAGGGGGTAATGGTCGAGGGCGATGTCACAGCACAGACCATTCAGGTCTTCGAAAACATCACTGCCGTCCTCGCTGCTGCCGGCTCGTCGTTCGAAAAAGTCGTCAAGGTGACGGTGTTTTTGGCAGACATGAACGACTTCGCGGCGATGAATGCGGTGTATGGCCAGCACTTCACGGTTAACCCACCGGCACGCTCGACGGTGCAGGTCGCACGCTTGCCCCGCGATGCCAAAGTCGAAATCGAAATCACCGCCCTGCGCTAACCGCAGTTGGTAATGATTTGGTAACACTGTTGTGCCATGCTTGCCTTTTCGCAGAGACGAGAGGTACGTATGGCACAACGCATCTGGCAACTCGGATTAGTAGTCATCCTGATGCTCTGTATGCTCCTGGTGGCAGGCCACCAGAGCAACGATACGGGCGAAATCTTGTTCCCCGCGAGTGCCGGTGACAGTGTCTACATCCGCACCCGCGACGGCACACGGATCATCATTGATGCGGGCAACGATGCACCCACGCTGTTGAGCCTGCTGGCACACCACCAACCACTCTTTGCCACGGGGGTTGCAGATATTCTCATCCTCACACATCCCGGAGTCGCATGGCAAGGTGGGCGTGCAGCATTGATCCAACGCGGAGTACGCGAGGTATGGGTTTTGGAGGCAGTGCGTGACGAGCTGGCTGAAGCCTGTCGCCAACCCCTGTACCAGTGTCGGATTGTGGCGCGCGGGACAACGTTTTCGCATGATGGTCTGACCCTGCGTATCATCGATACCCACGCAATCCGCATCGATTGGGCGGGTGGGGCGGTACTGGTGGCACACAGTGCCGATGTGTTGCCCGATAGTGGGGATTGGCCAGCAGACGGGGTCCGTGTCGTCTCGATGCCATGGGCGATGCCGCCGCCGCGTGACCTTTTGGCACGCATCGCGCCCACACATATCATCTATCGCAGCGGTCAACGGCGTGATGCACCGGCGCGCCTGAGTTATGCCCAGCGGCGCGTCGGCGGCGAACACCTGCTCCACCGCGACATCGACGGCACCATCCAAATCCTTCTTGCCGACCCGGCCAA
>CAIZHO010000304.1 GCA_903932805.1 uncultured Roseiflexaceae bacterium
GAGATGGTGATGCCGGGTGACAACATCGAGATGGCCGTGGAACTCATCGTTCCGGTCGCCATCGAAGATGGTCTGCGCTTCGCCATCCGCGAGGGCGGTCGTACCGTCGGCGCCGGCGTCGTGTCCAAGATCACGGACTAATCCACAGACAATAATGCACGCCGCATCGACGGGCCCCGGTCCGTTGATGCGGCATGGTGATGGAGTATATGATGGCAACTGCGAAGCAAAAAGTTCGTATCCGTCTGAAGGCATTTGATCACAAGATTTTGGATCAGAGCGCCCGCCAGATTGTGGAAGCAGCGGAGCGAACCGGTGCGTTGGTGGCGGGCCCAGTGCCATTGCCTACCCGTATCGAGAAGTACAGTGTGATTCGTTCTTCGTTTATCGACAAAAACTCGCAAGAGCAGTTCGAGGTGCGCACGCACAAGCGGTTGATTGATGTGTTGGATCCAAGCCAACAGACAATCAATGCACTGATGAAGCTGACCTTGCCAGCTGGTGTAGATATCGAGATAAAGCTCTAATTCTTGAAAGCGGCAGCCGCTACGGTGGGCATGGGCTCATCGCATTGCTGCGGAGGTGCGATTGTGATCGAAGGTTTGATGGGTCGCAAGATCGGCATGACCCAAGTATTCGACGAGACTGGCGCAGTCATACCGGTAACGGTAATCGAAGTCGGACCATGTGTAGTCACACAAATCCGGGTTCGCGAACGCGACGGTTACGAGGCGGTGCAGCTTGGCTTTGGCGAAGTGAAGCCAAAGAGCCTCAACAAGCCACAGCGCGGCCATTTGGCTGGTGCTGGGATGTTGAAGCGCCATCTGCGAGAGTTCTCGGCTGACAACCCGAGTGACTACAAAGTAGGCGACGTATTGACAGCTGACCTTTTCGAAGAGGGTCAGATTATCGACGTTACCGGGACCTCAAAGGGCAAGGGATTCCAAGGCGTTGTGAAGCGCCATGGGTTCAGTGGTGGTCCGCGCACACACGGTCAATCCGACCGTTTGCGTGCCCCTGGTTCGATCGGTGCCGGTACGGACCCAGGACACGTGTTCAAGAACACGCGCATGGCAGGCCGAATGGGCAACGCTCGAGTGACTGTACAGAATCTCATGGTCGTCGAAGTATTGAGCGACCGCAATCTTCTGCTGGTACGCGGATCTGTCCCTGGCCCCAAAAGCGGGTTGGTGATGGTACGTCGTGCGGTAAAGAGCAGTAAGTAGGGGTGGTGTGATGGAAGCAAAACTGTTTAGCCAATCTGGGGCTGAGGTCGGCACGATACAACTCGACGACTACATCTTTGGGATCGAGCCGAACGTCCCGGTGATGCACCAAGCGATGGTACGTCAGCATGCAAATGCGCGGCTGGGCTTGCACAACACCCGCGGTCGTGGTGAAGTTGATGGCAGCACGCGTAAGTTGTTCCGGCAAAAGGGTACCGGCCGAGCCCGTGCGGGTTCGATCCGAGCACCACACCGCAAGGGTGGTGGCGTGGCACATGGTCCACACCCACGTTCGTATTACAAATCAATGCCACGCAAGATGCGCCGGTTGGCAGTTCGATCGGCATTGTCGGTCAAATTTGCTGATCAGCAGGTCAAATTTGTCGATGGCTTCGAGCTCGCATCCCCACGCACGAAGGACATGTTGGTCTGTCTGAGCGCTTTGAACGCCACTGGCAAGACGTTGATCGTATTGCCCGGTCGCAACGAAGTGGTCACCAAGTCAATCAACAACATCCCAGGTGTGAAGACCCTGCCGGCACATTATCTGAATGTGGTTGACCTGTTGACGTACGACAACGTCATCATTGCGCAGCCTGCCGTCGCGGTCATGGAAAGCTACCTCAGCTCACCGGCACATGTCGATGGAGAGGACGCATAATGAACGCACATCAGATCATCATCCGGCCGTTAATCACCGAGAAGAACACCAACTTGATGCAGTTGAACAAATACTGCTTCGAGGTCGACAAAGATGCCACCAAGCCAGAAATTGGCGCGGCCATCGCGACGATATTCAACGTGACGGTCACCGACGTCGCCACCATCAACGTGCGTGGCAAGATGCGTCGCCGCGGGATTCGGACTGGCTACACCAGTCGCTGGAAGAAAGCAATTGTCACGCTGGCGGCTGGCAACACGATTGACGTGTTCGAAGGCATGTAGAGCGCGGCCGTCTAGTCGCGATGGAGTAAGCAATGGGTGTTCGAATATACAAACCGACCTCCGCGGGCCGACGCAACATGTCAGGTTCGACGTTCGAGGAAATAACGAAGCAGAAGCCTGAGAAGTCGTTGCTGTCACCGCTCCGCAAGAGCGGCGGCCGTAACAACTACGGTCGCATCACGACCCGTCATCGTGGCGGTGGTGTGCGCCGTGCATACCGCCAAATCGATTTCAAGCGCAACAAAATCGGCATGGCAGCCGTGGTCGCAGCGATCGAGTACGATCCAAATCGCTCGTCCCGCATTGCATTGTTGAACTATGCAGACGGCGAAAAGCGCTACATCATTGCGCCTACGGGTCTGAAGGTGGGCGACAAAGTGATGAGCGGCCCCGACGCCGAAATCCGCTTGGGTTGTGCCTTGCCGTTGAAGCTTATTCCCCTTGGTAGCGAAGTGCACAACGTCGAGTTGCAGCAGGGTCGCGGTGGGGTAATGGTCCGAAGCGCAGGCACCTCGGCGCAGCTGATTGCCAAAGAAGGTGATTACGCCACGTTGCGTATGCCATCTGGCGAGACGCGCATGATCCACATCAACTGTATGGCCACCATTGGCCAGGTTGGAAATATCGACCACCAGAACGTGCGCTTGGGTAAAGCCGGTCGCAAACGCTGGTTGGGTCGTCGCCCCGAAGTGCGTGGTTCTGCAATGAACCCGCGCGACCATCCTCATGGTGGTGGTGAGGGCCGTGCACCCCGCGGTATGCCGCCCAAGACCAAGTGGGGCAAGCCCGCACGTGGTGTCAAGACGCGGCACAACCCACGCACGGATCGATTCATTGTGCGCCGTCGTACGAAGTAGTAGCGAACGGGCGCCTAGAGGAGCACAGGCCCGTAGGCGCCGTTAGCAAATTACGAAAGGACCGAGAATGTCACGGTCATCGAAGAAGGGTCCATTTGTCGACTTACGACTATTGGGCCGTGTCGAAGACTTGAACAAGACGAACGAGAAGAAAGTGCTGCGTACGTGGTCACGCTCCTCGACGATCTTTCCACAAATGGTGGGTCACACCATTGCTGTTCATGATGGTCGCCGCCACGTTCCGGTCTATGTGACCGAAAACATGGTTGGTCATAAGTTGGGTGAATTCGCGCCAACCAGAACCTTCCGTTCCCATGGTGGTAAGAAGGCTGACAAACGCGGCAAGATGAAGTAGTTTGCGGGGCGTGAGGGGCGACTCTCATGAACCACGCATCGCGGAGTGATGAACGATGCAAGCGAAAGCTGTAACTAAGTATGTTCGTATCGCGCCGTTGAAAGTACGCATGATCATGGATGTCATCCGTGGCAAGAAGGTAGAACGGGCGTTGTCCGAACTGCAATACATGCCCCAGAAGGCTGCCCGTGAAGTGGCTCGCACGATTCAGTCTGCAGCTGCGAATGCCGAAAACAACTTCGATATGGATCGTCAGGCGCTAGTGGTTCACACCATCTACGCAGACGAAGGCCCGGCCTTCAAGCGGTTCATGCCGCGGGCACGTGGTCGAGCGGACCGAATTCGTAAGCGCACCACCCACATTACCGTGGTTGTTGACGATGGCGCCAAGAGCTAGCCGACTGTGAGGACGTATGGGACGTAAGGTACATCCACTGGGGTTTCGCCTCGGTTACATCAAAGACTGGCAGTCGCGCTGGTTCTCAGAACGCAATTACACTGACCAGTTGCACGAAGACCTCAAGCTCCGCCGTTTGGTCATGAAGCGCTTCGAAGGCGCTGGTGTGGCCCGCGTCGAAATCGAGCGCTCGGCAAACCGCATCGAAATCACGGTACACACCGCTAAGGTAGGTGTCGTGGTCGGTAAGGGCGGCGAGAAGGTCGACGAGTTCCGCAAGATTCTTGAGCGCAGCTTCGGCAAGAAACTCAAGATCAACGTTGTCGAGATTCACCAGCCAGAGCTCGAGTCACAGTTGGTGGCCGAGGGCATCGCAGAACAAATCAACAAGCGCGTCTCTTACAAGCGTGCAATGAAGCAGGCGGTCCAGCGCGCAATGCGATTGGGTGCAGTCGGCGTCAAGGTGAAGTGTTCTGGACGTCTAGGCGGTGCCGAAATTGCCCGTGTCGCCAACGAGCGCGAGGGCCGAGTTCCATTGCATACATTGCGTGCAGACATCGACTACGCTCAGGTGCATGCGCACACGACGTTCGGTCGTATCGGCGTCAAGGTATGGATCTACAAGGGCGATGTCTTCTTCGATGCGGCAGGCAATGCCCAGCCGACCACCCCGAGTGCCAACGTGCGCAATCAGGATGGCAACGAAGATGACCGTCGTGGTGGACGTGGCGGTCGCGGTGCACGCGGCGGTCAAGGTGGACAAGGTCAAGGCGGTCGTGGTGGCCAGGGTGGTCAAGCTGGCCGTGGTGGCCAAGGTGGTCAAGGTGGCCAGAGCGGTCAGGGTGGGCGCGGTTCCCGCATGCCCCGTGGCTAGCCGAGGATTGTAAGGAGCACGACCTATGTTGATGCCAAAGCGCGTCAAGTACCGCAAGATGCATCGCGGCAATAATCGTGGCATGTCTCAGCGTGGCAACACGGTCGCCTTCGGCGATTTCGGGTTGTTGGCTGCAGAGCCAGCCTGGATTACGAGCCGCCAGATCGAAGCGGCTCGCCGTGCCATTTCTCACCATGTCAAACGTGGTGGTAAGGTATGGATCCGCATTTTCCCCGATAAGCCAATCACGGCAAAGTCAGCCGAAACCCGCATGGGTAGCGGTAAGGGCGCTGTGGATCACTATGTCGCGGTCGTCAAGCCGGGTCGAATCATGTTCGAAATCGGCGGCGTACGCGCAGAAGTCGCGATGGAAGCCTTGCATTTGGCGGCTGCGAAGTTGCCAATCCACTGCAAGATTATCTCGCGCGAAGAGGAGGCTGGCGAATGAAAGCAACGCAACTCCGTGATCAAGACACCAGCAAGCTGAACGCAGACATCGAAGAGTACTACAAGGAACTGTTCAATCTGCGCTTCCAGGCAGTAACCGGCAAGCTGACGGCAACTGGGCGCCAAAAAATTGTGCGCCGCGAAATTGCACGGATCAAGACGATCTTGCGTGAGCGCGAACTGGGCGCGTAAAGCCCTTGGGAGAAAGAGACGATGGCCGAAGGACGACGACAGTACAAGGTCGGGCGTGTCGTGAGTAACAAGATGAACAAAACCGTCGTTGTGGCGGTTGATTATCTGCGCCCACATCCGCTCTACCGCAAGATTATCCGCACGACCAACAAGTTCCATGCGCACGACGAGCAGAACACCTGCAAAATCGGCGATGTGGTTCGGATCGGCGAGACTCGACCACTCAGCAAGACCAAGAGCTGGGAAGTCATCGAGATTGTGACGAAGGGCCAGGAGGACTAAGAGATGATTCAACAACAGTCTCGCCTCAAGGTTGCCGACAACACCGGTGCCAAAGAAATCATGTGTATCCGCGTAATGGGCGGCTCTCGCGTGCGCTATGGCTTCGTCGGCGATATCATCGTCGCTTCGGTGAAGGATGCCACCCCCGGTGGTACCGTCAAGAAGGGCGAAGTGGTGCGCGCAGTCGTGGTCCGTACCCACAAGGAATACGGCCGCAAAGACGGATCACACATCCGATTTGACGACAACGCAGCAGTAATCATCAACAAAGAAGACAACCCGCGCGGCACCCGTATCTTCGGGCCAGTTGCACGTGAGTTGCGTGAGCGCGGCTTCATGCGTATCGTATCGCTCGCGCCGGAGGTGCTGTAATGCACGTCAAAAAAGGTGACGAAGTTCTCGTGATTGCCGGTAAAGAGAAGGGCAAGAAGGGTAAAATCACCCTTTCGATCCCCGCGAAGGACCGCGTAGTCATCGAAGGTCTGAACAAAATCAAGCGACATGTACGCCCACGCGCCATTGGCCAAATGGGTGGTATCATAGAGCAAGAGGCTCCCGTCCACGTGTCAAACGTGATGTTGATTTGCCCCAAGTGCGGCCGTGCGTCACGCACCGGCAATCGCATGCTCGAGGCAACTGACGCCAAGGGTCGTGCCAAAAAGGTACGGTTCTGCAAATCGTGTGACGCCGCAATCGATGAGTAGTAGCGCGGCACTGTGCCGCATGTTCAAGGCCGGAACGTCATTCGGGAGACGTTCCAAGCCCTTGAGGAGTAACGAATGACACCGCGTCTGAAGGAAAAGTACCTGACTGAAGTCGTGCCTGCCTTGATGCAGGAATTCAATTACGGTTCAGTCATGCAAGTACCGCGCATGAACAAGGTGGTAGTGAACATCGGCCTCGGTGAGGCACTCAACAACTCGAAGGCTATCGACGCCGCTATCGAGCAGTTGACCATGATCACCGGTCAAAAGCCTGTTACCACCAAGGCCAAGAAGTCGATCGCCAACTTCAAACTCCGTGAAGGTCAGGCAATCGGCGTGATGGTGACGTTGCGCGCCACCCGAATGTACGACTTTATGGATCGGTTGATGAACCTCGCGTTGCCACGCTTGCGTGACTTCCGCGGTATTAATCGCCGTTCGTTCGACGGCCGAGGCAACTTCAGTTTGGGGTTGCGTGAGCAAATCGTCTTCCCGGAAATCGAAATCGACAAAATCGATAAGATCCGCGGTATGGAGATTTCGATCAACACCTCGGCACTCGATGATGCTGCTGGCTATGCGCTGTTGAAGCGTTTGGGTATGCCATTTCGTGACTGATTCGAGCCAGGAGTCATTCGACTCACCAGTTCGGATGGAAGAAAGGAAACAAAGCTTTGGCTAAGCGGTCGATGATTGTGAAGGCCTCGCGCACGCCGAAACACAGCGTGCAGGCGTACAACCGATGCAAGGTGTGTGGACGTGCCCGTTCTTACATGCGTAAGTTTGGCATGTGCCGTATCTGCTTCCGTGAGAATGCGCTCAAGGGGCTTATCCCCGGCGTAACCAAGTCGAGCTGGTAAGGGACCATGCCCGGGCGATGGCTTCGCCTGAAGAAGCAATTTGGTGACCTAGGAGGAACGTCCAGTGAGTGTGAATGATCCGATTGCCGATATGTTGACCCGCATCCGTAACGCAGGCATGGCTCGCCAGGCAAGCGTTTCGATGCCCACGTCAAAAATGAAGCTGGCGATCGCGCAAATCTTGAAGCGTGAAGGCTTCATCGCCGACATTCAAGTGCGTGATGAGAAGCCCTGTCCGGTGTTGACGTTGTCGCTCAAGTACAACGCTGATAAACAACCGGTTATCACAGGGTTGAAGCGTGTCAGTAAACCAGGGCTGCGCACCTATGCTGGCGTAGCCGAAATCCCGCAAGTACGCGGCGGTCTGGGCATCAGCATTTTGTCTACACCAAACGGCGTGATGGCTGGATACGAAGCATGGCAGAAGCGCATCGGCGGCGAAGTGCTTTGCTATGTCTGGTAACCGAGGGGAGAAGAACTAATGTCTCGTATTGGTAAACAACCGATCAACCTCCCCAAGGGTGTCGATATCCACATCGCCGAGGGGAATCTGTTGACGGTTAAGGGGCCCAAGGGCACCCTCTCGCAGGCATTGCCAGCGAGCATCAACATCGAAAACACGGGCACCCAACTGCTCGTGACGCGCCCTACGGACGGCAAAGAACACCGCTCGTTGCACGGGTTGACACGGACGCTCCTGGCCAACATGGTCGAGGGTGTCACCAACGGATTCACCCGTGTCCTCGAAGTGTTGGGCGTCGGTTATCGTGCAGCACGTGAAGGCAAAAACATCGTTGTCTTCGTCGGCTACTCGCACCCTATCCGCGTTGTCCCACCCGAAGGGATTTCGTTCGAAATCATCGAGCGTAAGACTGCCAGCGAACCCCAGCAAGTAATTGTCAAGGGGATCGATAAGCAGTTGGTCGGTGAGCAGGCGGCCAAGATTCGCGCATTGCGACCACCCGAGCCCTATAAAGGCTACGGTATTAAGTTCCAAGGCGAGCGAGTCCGTCGCAAAGCTGGTAAGGCCGGTAAGGCGAAGTAATGACAGTAGCGGGGAGAGTGCAGCTCATTTTCCCCCAATACTGATTAGGAGATTGACATGGCAGTACGTAAAGCTCGTGAGCTTCGTCTGCGCCGACATAGCCGGGTACGGCGCAAGGTCGAGGGCACCACTATCCGCCCACGGTTGAGCGTCTTCCGCAGCAGCGCGCATATTTATGCCCAGGTAATCGATGATGTGACCGGCAACACGTTGCTGTCTGCTTCGAGCAAGGCAGACAAACTGACCGGCACCAAGAGCGAGCAGGCCGCAAAGGTCGGCGAACTCATCGCTAGCAAGGCCAAGACTGCGGGGATTACCACAGTCGTATTCGACCGTGGTGGCTTCCGTTATCATGGCCGCGTTCAGGCCCTAGCCGACGGCGCACGCAAGGGCGGCCTCGAGTTCTAAGGTATCTGTTTTGATATGTCGTGTATCTGAGTACAGATACAAGCGAGACGGTGGAGGAGTTGTGGCAAAGAAACAGATCAATTCCGAGGGCCTTGAGCTCGAGGAAAAAATCGTACAAATCAACCGCGTGTCAAAAGTCGTAAAGGGCGGACGCCGCTTTAGCTTCAGCACGATGGTTGTTGTCGGTGATGGGAACGGACATGTGGGTGTTGGTATGGGTAAAGCTGCTGAAGTCCCCGATGCAATCCGCAAGGGTGTCGAAGCAGCCAAGAAGAACTTGATCTTCGTCCCATTGGCACGTGCCACAGTCACGCACGAGAGCGAAGCAGAGTACTCTGCCACCAAAGTGCGTTTGATCCCTGCAGCACCTGGTACTGGCGTTATCGCGGGTCGCGGTGTACGTCCGGTGGTAGAGGCAGCCGGCATCAAGGACTTGTTGTCGAAGCGCTACGGGAGCAACAATCCCGTGAACGTCGTCAAGGCAACCTTTGAGGCATTGCGCCAAATGAAGTCGGTCGATTCGACCGCAAAAGAGCGTGGCCTGACCCGTCACGAGTTGCGCCAGCGCCGTATGGTGAAGAGCGCCATCAAGCAGGAGTCGTAGGTCATGGCAAAATTGCGAATAACCTATACCAAGAGCTCCATTGGGTACAGCATTGACCAAAAAGAGACCGTAAAGTCGATTGGTCTGCGCAAGCTCAATAGCACCGTTGTCCGCGAAGACACCCCGACGGTGCGTGGCATGATTTTCAAGGTTCGTCACTTGGTGACGGTCCAAGAAATCGCAGAAAACGAGGCTCAATCATGAAGTTGACCGATTTGCGTCCAGCAGCCGGATCCACCCGCACCTCAAAACGTGTCGGCCGTGGGTATGGTTCTGGTAAAGGTAAAACTGCTGGTAAGGGTATGATGGGTCAAAAGGCACGATCGGGACCAAACCCGTATCGCACCTTTGAAGGCGGTCAGAACCGCTTGACCAAGCGTATGCCGTATCTGCGTGGCTTCAAGAATCGCTGGCGCATTGAATACCAAGTATTGAATGTTGCTGACCTGAGCGAATTGCCGGCAGGCACGACGCTGACCGTGACCGAACTGGTTGCCGGTGGCTTGATCAAAGCTGACCGTCCGGTGAAGTTGTTGGGTGACGGCGATATCAACGTCGCGTTGACCGTCGAAGTCCACAAGGCAAGTGCAACGGCCCGTCAGAAAATCGAAGCAGCTGGTGGCACAGTGACCGAGTTGCAGTGGACGTTGATTCGTCCATCACGGAGCTTCGGTGTCCACTCTGTATCACGGCAGGCAGCTGAATAACAGACGGTATGGTGGTGAACGCTCCGGCGTTCACCACGACTGGCTTTGAGGAGATAGGTCCATGCTTACGTCAGTGTTACAAGCACTGCAAGTGCCAGAACTGCGTCGCCGGGTGTTTTTCACCCTGGGGATGCTGCTGGTTTTTCGATTTATTGCACACATCCCTGTGCCATATCTCGACCCACAAGCACTTGCCAGTCTGAAAGAGGCGTTGCAGAGCAATCAGCTCGCCCAGCTGCTGAATATTTTTGCAGGTGGTGCATTGCAGAATCTGTCCGTTGCATCGATGGGTGTCTACCCGTACATCACGGCGCAGATTATTGTGCAATTGCTACAGCCGTTGATTCCGGCACTGAACGACCTTCGCAAAGAAGGCGAGCAGGGTCGCATCAAAATCAATCAGATTACCTTCGTCGCCACCATTCCGATGGCATTGTTGTCGGCCTACGGCCAGACACTGACGCTCGATCGCAGCCTAGGCAGCGGCCAGAGCTTGTTTCGATCGTCGTTTGACATCGTCAACAACTTCATGCCGACCTTTACGATTCTTGTTGCCATGCTGGCAGGGACGATGTTCCTGATCTGGTTGGGCGAGCAAATTCAGTCGTACGGAATAGGCAACGGGATTTCGATGATTATCTTTGCAGGTATCGTGTCTGGGTTGCCAGCACTCGTATTGCAAGGATTTACATCGGTCGAAACCGGCGGTGCAGAGACCGTCATTGGGATTATTGCATTCTTGGCGATTGCGCTGTTGACCATAGTGGGCATCATCATGATGCACGAAGGGCAACGACGGATCCCGGTGCAATATGCCAAGCGTATGCGGGGCAATCGCCAATACGGCGGACAGACCAGTCATATCCCCCTGAAGGTGAATATGGCCGGTATGATTCCGTTGATTTTTGCGCAGAGCATCATTATCTTCCCTGGGACGTTGGCCTCGTACGCGTGTCCGGAAGTGACTGCACCAGCTGATGCTTCGATTTTGAAGCAAGTTGCGTGTTTCACGTATCAGACATTCAGCCCGCAATACGGAACGGGGACGTGGGTATATTCGCTGGGGTTGTTCGTGTTGGTTTTCTTCTTCACGTACTTCTACACGAAGGTTATCTTCGAGCAGCAGAATATCCCCGACACGTTGCAAAAGAACGGTGGGTTTATCTTGGGTATTCGCCCAGGCAAGAACACCGAAGTATACCTCGACCAGATTGTGACCCGCTTAACGCGGACCGGCGCAATCTTCTTGGGACTGGTTGCGATTCTGCCATTCTTGACACAAGCCATCACTGGTGTCCCGATTGGTTTGGGTGCTACGGCGTTGCTCATTGTCGTCGGTGTTGCGGTTGACACATTGCGCCAAATCGAAGCGCAGTTGGTCATGCGGAACTATGAGGGCTTTTTGGGACGACGGTAGGACTGCAGTTCAACGAAGAGCGGCGGAGGATTTGATGGATGTCATTCTGCTCGGTGCACCGGGAGCGGGCAAGGGAACGCAAGCGAAGGCGCTTGAAGAACACTCGGGATTGGTGCATGTGGCAAGTGGCGATCTCTTCCGCTCGGCACTTCGGCAGGGGACCGAGCTTGGTATGCTTGCGAAGTCGTACATGGATCGCGGCGAGCTGGTCCCGGACGAAGTTGTTATACGCATGATTATGGAGCGTATCGCGCAGCCGGATTGTCAGCGAGGTGTAATCTTTGACGGATTCCCCCGTACGATTGACCAGGTTGCGGCGCTAACGGTTGAACTCGAGCGTCAGGGGCGGGATTTGCGGTATGTTTTGTTCCTCAAAGTCCCAGAAGAGACGCTTTTGCGCAGAATTGCCGGTCGTGAGACTTGTAAAACTTGCGGTTCAACGTATAATGTATATTACTTTCCATCCAAACGTCCCGACGTTTGTGACGAGTGCGGTGGGAGGTTGTATCAGCGGAACGACGACAACATGGAAACGGCCCAACGGCGGCTCGGTGTCTATTTTGCGCAGACGTTACCATTGATTGACCACTACCGTACGCAGGGATTGCTGCGTGAAATTGATGGCCAGCGTGAAATCACGCAGGTCACGCAAGACATGTTGCATGTCATGGAGAGCAATGGCAGTCACGCGTAAGAACAAACGTGAACTCGCAGCGATGCGACGAGCGGGCGCGATTGTCGGAGCAAGTCATCGTATGTTACGTACGTGTGTCGAGCCAGGCATCACCACGCGTGAGCTTGACACACGTGTCCATATGTTGATCACCCGCCTCGGTGGTCAACCATCGTTCTTAGGATATGGCGGTCCGCCACCGTACCCGGCGGCGACCTGCATATCGGTGAACGAAGAACTGGTGCATGGCATCCCCGGCAAGCGCGTCTTGCGCGAGGGTGACATTGTGAGCATCGACATAGGGGTGCAGTACGACGGGTATCATGCAGATTCTGCATGGAGCTATGCAGTGGGAGCAATTAGTGACGAAGCTGCAGGACTGCTACGGGTAACGGAAGAGACCTTGTATCATGCGCTGTCGGTTGTGCAAACAGGGGCACGATTGTCAGACATCTCGTGGGCTATCCAGAGTTACGCGGAAGCGCGTGGATATGGCGTAATCCGCAACTACATTAGCCATGGCATTGGGCAGGCGCTCCATGAGGACCCACAAATCCTCAATTATGGACCGGCGGGGCGAGGGCTCGTCCTGCAACCAGGCATGACATTTGCGATTGAGCCAATGATTGTGTGTGGTGCGCCGACAACTACGGTCCTGCGTGACGGGTGGACGGTGGTGACGACCGATGGTCGTTACGCGGCACACTATGAACACACGGTGGCAGTGACCGACGGAGAGACGGAAATCCTGACGAGTCAGGAGACGAGTGAAGAGGAACTATGACCAAGAAAAAAGACGTGATCGAAATGGAAGGAACGGTTCTCGAACCGTTGCCGAATGCAATGTTCCAAGTACAACTCGAGAATGGTCCTGAGGTTCTCGCACATATCTCGGGTCGGATGCGGATGAATTACATTCGGATTTTGAAGGGCGATCGCGTTTTGGTTGAACTCTCACCGTACGACTTGACTCGTGGTCGTATCACATATCGGTACAAGTAACCGTTAGGGGGCTATTGTGAAGGTTCAGGCTTCGGTCAAACCACGCTGCGAATACTGTCGCGTCATCAAACGCAAGGGCATCATCCGGGTGATTTGCAAGCGCACACCCAAGCACAAGCAGCGTCAGGGTTAATACACCAGGATAAGTGGAAGCTCGTTGTACGACAGGTACGACGACACAGATCGTAAAGAGGCAAGCATGGCTCGTATTGCTGGGATAGACATCCCACGAAACAAGCGTATCGACATCGCGATTACGTACGTGTTTGGGATTGGTCGTACCAATGGTTCCGAAATTTTGGCACGGGCAAACGTCAACCCGGCCACTCGCGTCCGTGACCTGACCGAAGAAGAGCAAATCCGGATCCGTGAAATCGTCGAACGCGAATTCCGCGTAGAGGGCGATCTTCGTCGTGAAATCCAAATGAACATCAAGCGATTGATGGACATTGCATGCTATCGCGGTTTGCGCCATCGTAAGGGTCTGCCGGTCCGTGGTCAGCGCACACGCACCAACGCCCGCACCCGCCGTGGCCGCAAAGGCGCTTCAATCGGAATCAAGAAGAAGGTCAAAAAGTAATCATTGCAATACTTTCGCCCGTCGTGATGACGGCGCTGAGTAACAATGTGTGGAGGAATCATGGCGAAGGCAACCAAGAGTTCAGCTGCTCCCAAACGACAACGCGGCAAGCGTCGTGAGCGGAAGAATGTACCACGTGGGCAGGCCCATGTGCAGAGCACATTCAACAATACGATTGTGACGATAACGGACCCTATGGGGAACGTGGTGTGCTGGTCAAGCGCCGGGCACAATGGCTTTAAGGGCTCACGCAAGAGCACCCCATACGCAGCTCAGATTGCAGCCGAAATCGCTGGCCGTAAGGCTATCGAAAACGGTATGCGCACCATTG
The DNA here is from genome assembly GCA_903932805.1 of uncultured Roseiflexaceae bacterium. GTDB lineage: Bacteria > Chloroflexota > Chloroflexia > Chloroflexales > Roseiflexaceae > UBA965. The sequence goes on from CAIZHO010000304.1 coordinate 13,907, forward strand.
AAGTATTCGTCAAGGGTCCTGGTGCCGGCCGTGAAGCAGCCGTGCGTTCGTTGCAGTCTGCTGGGCTGCAGGTAAGCGCAATCACCGATGTCACCCCAATTCCGCATAACGGCTGCCGACCGCCAAAGCGCCGGCGCGTTTAATCGAGGAGACTGCAGTACATGGCACGCTACCGTGGACCAATTGCCAAAATCAGCCGCCGGCTGAATATTGCTTTGACCGAAAAAGCACAGAAGGTGCTGAACAAGCGCCCCTTCCCTCCTGGCCAGCACGGCCCTTCGGCACGCCGCCGTCAGATGTCTGACTATGGCATGCAGTTGCAAGAGAAACAGAAGGCACGCTACATGTACGGGGTGCTTGAAAAGCAGTTCCGTAACTTGTATGCACGTGCACAGCGTGTCCCCGGCGAGACCGGCGCTGCGTTGTTCATGTTGCTCGAGCGTCGCCTCGACAATGTCGTTTATCGCATGGGTCTGGCTACGACGCGCCAACAGGCACGTCAGCTGGTAGCCCACGGTCACGTCACCGTCAACGGTCGCAAGACCAACATCCCTTCATTCACCGTTCGTGTCGGTGAGAAGATCGCCGTTCGCGTCGAAAGCCGCAAGCGCACGTACTTCAAGACCATCCTCGAAGCCAAAGAGCTACTGCATCGCGCTCCCGAGTGGATGCGTGTTGTGCATGCTGATCTGAGCGCGGAGATTGTGGCTCTGCCACGCCGTGAGGACGCTGAGCAAGGCATCAACGAGCAGTTGATCGTTGAGTTCTACAGCCGCTAGTCCTGGACTTGTGGCCGGTGTTGGGCAGTGACGATTGGAAGGAGGCAGCCGGTGTTAGACATCGCCAAGCCGAGTATTGAATTGGTTGCGGCAGAGGAAAACTACGGCCGCTTTAAGATAGAACCACTCGAGCCAGGGTATGGTCATACCCTCGGGAACGCGTTGCGTCGTGTGCTCTTGTCGTCCATTCCGGGGTCTGCGATTACCAAAATCAAGATCGACGGTGTGTACCATGAGTTTTCGACCATCCCCGGTGTGCGTGAAGACGTCACCGAAATCGTCTTGAACATCAAGGGGATTCGGCTTCGTTCACATTCACCGCGCAAGGTGCGCATTTCCTTGGTAAAGCAAGGTCCTGGTCCGGTGTTGGCACGCCACATCGATGTACCGAGTAATGTGGAGCTGGTAAATCCAGACCATTACATCTGCACATTAGATGGCAACGAAAGCCGCATCGAAATCGAGTTTACTGTCGATAAGGGTCGAGGATACGTTCCCGCCGAAATGGGAGAAATCGCAGCGATCGGTGAAATTCCTATCGATGCGATCTATACACCTGTTCCGAAGGTCAATTATGTCGTCGAAAATACGCGTGTTGGCCAAGCGACGAATTATGATCGTTTGATCATCGAGATTTTCACTGACGGGACGATCAAGCCAGGTGATGCGCTTATTCATTCAGCGCAGGTGTTGGTACAATACAACAAGATCATCTCGGAGTTTAGTCGCCCAATCGAAGCAGATGATGTACTCGAAGGTACTGCTGCGGTCATTGACAGCAACGCTATCCCGAGCACCATTATGGAAATGTCTGTGGATGCACTCGAGTTGACCACACGCACGCACAATTGTTTGCGACGTGCGGACATCACGAGCATCGGCCAGATTCTGCAGATGGACGAGAAGCAACTCAAGGCAGTTCGTAACCTTGGTGAGAAGTCACTCGACGAAATCAAGGATAAGGTTCGTGAAAAGTGCTTGAAGCACAATTACGATCCAGGCGGCAAGTGGAGCAGTAGTGCGGAAGCCACTGCAGACGTCGAGGCCGAATAAAGACAAGAATCCGTTGTGTGGGAGCATGCAACGGAATGGCAGACGGACACTCGTCAGAGTTGTACGTGAAGTTATGAGGGGCTACCATGCGACATCGTCGTGAAGGCTACAAGTTAGGTCGTGACAAAGAGCAGCGTGAAGCACTCTACCGCGGTCTGATGATTTCACTCATCGAGCACCGCAAGATCAAGACGACCATCACCAAGTGCAAGGCAATCCAGCCGTACATCGAAAGCTTGATTACCTTGGGGCGTATCGACAACCCCCACAATCGCCGTATGGCATTGTCACGATTGGCAAGCAAAGACGCAATGCGGGCATTGTTTGCATTTGCGCCTGAGCAGTTCAAGGATCGCAGCAGCGGGTATACCCGTATCACGAAACTTGGACCACGGATAGGCGATGGTGCCGAGATGGCTATCATCGAACTTCTGTAAATTGGGTGATATGGACCGCTGTATAGCGTTCCAGATTGCATATGATGGTACCGACTTTGCTGGGTCGCAATTGCAGCCTGGTGTGCGGACAGTCCAGGGGGAGCTTGAACAGTCATGGTGGCGTTTGCATGCTGAGCATGTGCGCGTCACCCTTGCGGGGAGGACAGATGCAGGGGTTCACGCAGGTGGACAAGTCGGCAATGTCACCACCGCAAGCGAGCGGTCGCTCGAGACAATACTCAGAGCGATGAACGCACTGTTGCCCCCTGATGTGTCCATTCCGCAAATATGGGAGCCTCCCCGTGACTTCCATGCGCGGTTTTGGGCAGAGCATCGGACGTACGAATACGTACTTGATGATGCACCAGTAGCATCGCCGTTTTTGCGGCGTACTGCGTTGGCTGTATCGCGGACGCTCGATGTCGAAGCGATGCATGAGGCGAGCCAGGTTCTGGTTGGGACTCATGACTATGCGGCGTTCACATTGGGTGTACCGGTTGGACCGACGGTGCGGAGTTGTGTTTCGGTGGAATGTCAGCGCAGGCTGATTGGCGGTCACTCAGTGGCAGTCGTTCGGATCACGGCGAGTGGTTTCTTGCGCAATATGGTGCGCATTGTAGTAGGCACCCTGCTCCTCGTCGGTGTTGGTAGCCTCACTACAGAAGGACTCAAAGCAATTCTGGACGGACGGAATCGCCAGAAGGCCGGCAATCTCGCCCCGGCTCACGGCCTCACACTCGTATCGGTCACGTATCCACGGTCGGCGCTCCGACCCTTGGAATAACGCTGTAGGTAAGGAATAACGGGAATGAAAACCTATTCGCAGAAAGCATCAGAAGTATCACGCGAGTGGTTCGTCATTGATGCAGACGGTCAAACCGTCGGTCGTTTGGCCACCCAAATTGCAACGTTGTTGCGTGGGAAGCACAAGCCGACCTTTAGTCCAAATATCGATGGTGGCGATTTTGTGGTGGTCATCAATGTCGAGAAGCTCGGCTTGATTGGCAAAAAGCAAGATCAAAAGATGTACTACCGTCACTCGAACTACCCTGGTGGCTTCAAGCAAGTGACTTACCGCCGGATGATGGCGACCCACCCCGATCGCGTCCTGCGCTTTGCGGTTAAAGGGATGTTGCCCAAGACTCGCTTGGGCCGTCAGCAGATTGTCAAGCTGCGCTTGTACGCTGGTACCACGCACCCACATGCTGCACAAATGCCCAAGGTATTCGAGCCGAAGGTCCGCGGTTAGTACAACGACGAGAGGGTTAACATGGCTGAGAAGAATTACTACCAAGGCACGGGACGACGCAAGACGGCAGTAGCCCGCGTGCGTTTGTATCGTGGTAATGGTGAGATTGTTGTCAATGGGAAGGCTCCGAAGGATTACTTCGGTCACCGCGAATTGTTCGCAACAGAAATTGCACGCCCATTCGTGGCAACGGGCAATGTCGGTTCGTTCAATGTGATGGCCAAGGTGTTCGGCGGCGGTGTTTCGGGTCAGGCCAGCGCAATCCGTCACGGCATCGCCCGTGCGTTGCTCGATCTTGACGTGGCGTTGCGCCCTGCACTCAAGGCCGCTGGTCTCTTGACCCGTGACCCACGTGAGAAAGAGCGTAAAAAGCCAGGTCTCAAACGTGCTCGTAAGCGCCCACAATACACGAAGCGTTAATCACCTCTGTGTACACAGCCCTCTGCTCGTACGAGCAGAGGGCATTTGTTTTTGTTGATTGGAGCGCACCGCAGTGCTGCTGCATACCAGTGGTCGAGGACAACAACACACAGCACACTCTGTGAAGGGAAACTCCGCTGGGGTGAGGGCAATACGACCGGTGCATCAAGTGCGTACTGATACTATCAACCCATCACGCCAAATTCGCCACTGCGGGCGTATGTGGGCAGTGAGAGAACAGACAATGCAAACCCTGTTGCTCAGGATGTTGACCTCGCACGATGATGCTGTGCATTGCCTGTGAGGGGGGAGATCCTCACCGAGCTCGACCATTCCCATGCGCCTTTGGCTTTCGCATACGATAAGCCATGGAAGACGCATGCAGTGTTACCGCGTCGTGCGCACATGGATGTATTGCCGGTAACGATCGTACTCGTCACGCGGGGCACAGAGCATGGTTGGGCTCGTGGCAGTGGGGCTGAGGAGGGTCGCAATGTCGATGACTGAACCGTTCAGATCCCAGAGCTCGCAGCCGGTGTAGCGTAGCAGCGCGAGTGCGGGTGCAATGTCCCATGCTTTGCAACCGCCCACAAGGGCAGCGGAGGACATATTGGCAGCGGTGTAACACAGCGAAAGGATGGTAGCACCGGTCGTGCGGACCCGCCCAGGGTACTGTATGTCGTATTTTCGGTGGGTGTCGGATGGGATGGACATCCAATCGTCGAGTTGCTTTGCGGTTGCATTGACTGCGGTGAGGGTTACATTGTTGCGATACGCATGACCTTCGGGAGTGGCGACGTAGCATTCGTTGTTCATCGGTGAGTAGACAACTCCTGCGATGGGTACACCGCGTGCGAGCAGCCCCACACCAACGCACCAACCGGTAAGTCTGCCTGCATAGGCCGAAGTTCCATCGATGGGGTCGATGACCCAGGTGTACTCGGGGAGGGTATCAGGCTCAAATGCGTACTGCGTTCCCTCTTCGCCCAAGATGGCATAGCTGGGGTACGTGTCACGCAAATACGAAACGATGCGTTGTTCGACGTATTGATCCACTTGGGTGACGATGGAACCGTCGTTTTTGCGGGTAATGGCGAGTGCATCACGCTGATCGCGTGCATAGTTGCCGCATTCGGTGACGAGAGCGATGAGTTGCGGGAGGGCAAGCGGATGCATGGATGAATCCAATCAATAAATGACTGCATGGTATTATACGAGCAAGGTGGCAGACTGTCACGATGAGGCATCATGCAGGCGTATATTTTTGATTTGGACGATACACTCTATGATTTGAGTCGCCATCGTGAGCGGCATCTGCGCCGCGCATGGGCATCATGGCTGGATGAATTGCCTGCGCATGCGGTTGCTGCGGTGCTGGAGCGTGCAGTGCATCAGCGTATTTTCTTTCGTGATATGCAGACGTTCCTCGCGGAAGCTGGTGTCGACGATGCCGCTCGTCGCGAACAACTCGTGGCAGTCAGCCAACAGACGTGGTTCACCGATTTGGAGCTCGATGCGGGTGTTGCAGACACGCTATCGACGCTGGCCGAGACGGTGCGCTTGGGATTGATTACCAATGGGCCGAGTTGGACGCAACGGGCGAAGATAGAGCAATTTCGTCTCGCGCGCTGGTTCCCGAAGATGATTGTATC
>CAIZHO010000305.1 GCA_903932805.1 uncultured Roseiflexaceae bacterium
GGATGTTGATCGCGGCTACGCACGGCGAACAGCACGACATCGGACCGCTGGTCTATGCGTTAATGATGGAGCAAGAGGGGTGGGAAGTCGTCTTCATGGGACCAAATCTCGGGATGTCTGGTCTCGCCGATTTCTTGGTGCGTATGTCGCCAGCAGTCGTGGTGTTGTCCGCCAGCATGGTCGAGAACGTCGCTTCCATCCAGCAAGTCGGGCAAATGATTACCGGTTTGCACCACCATGGCATCTATTTCGGATACGCAGGTCGTGCATTTGTGCAAAACCCCGAGCTGTGCTTGCGCATGCCGGGTACGTATATGGGCGACGACTTCCGGGCTGCGATACAGTCTGCGCAGCAGCTCAGCGAAGAGTTCGGTCTGTCTGGTGTTCATGCCAATGGGATGCATTCGCGCGAAGGGACTGCGAGTCGGACACGACTCGGATTGTAGTCGACCGACTACCAGGAGGGTTCATGCGTGCTTTAGAAGGTTGGCTCAATAGTAGTGGCAATCGTGTCGCTGCCGAGCTCGATGAACGCGGCGAACAAATCTGCAAGCTGGTCACCGAGCAGCTCAAGGCGTCATACAAGACGATCTGTGTGGACCCCCAAAATCCCGAAAATGATGAAATGCGCATGAACGCGTATACCGAATCCCCTCGTCGCATGCATCGTGTCGTGCAAGTAGCGTTGCGCCTCCGTGCGGTCGAAGTTATCGAACGTGAGTGCATATGGACCCTGCAATTGCTCCCACGATACGGCGTCGTCCGACAAAACATGCACGCAATGGTACGCTGGTATTTCGAAGCAGCGCGGACCTTGAGCAACATCGATTCTGCTGATCGGCGATCACTCGATATCATCGAAGGTCTGTTTTTAACGGCATTATCAGGCCCTATCCCCACCAAATAACATTGCTTTGGTGAACCACACCACCAGGGGTGGTGTGGTTTTTTTGTTGTTGCGGTTTGTATAATATGCAAAGACTGCATATGAGGATGCAATGAAGAAACTCGTCTGCTTCGGCGATAGCATTACCCAGGGCACCATTGGTGATGCATATGTGCGCCTTATTGCTGCACAAATGCCCCATCTCGAGGTCATCAATGCCGGTATCGATGGCGACACAACGTATAATTTATTCCAACGGCTCGATACTGCGGTGTTGCAGCATGAACCGACAGCGGTGATGATCATGGTGGGGCTCAATGACTTTGGGACAGCCTACGGCGAACTGCTGAGTCGTGTGTACTATCGGCGGCTGAAAAAAATCCCCATTGCCATTGACATCCCAGCGTTCGAGACGCTCTACGATGGCATAATACAACGTCTTGTACGCGCAGGCATTCTCGTCATACTCTGCACACCGACGACGCTTGGTGAGGTCCCAGACACCGCAGGCCAGGTTATCCTCGATGGGTATGTGCGCGTCATTCAACAGCTCGCGACGCGCTATGCGTTGCCGCTGATCGATGTCCGTCAGGCATTTGTGCAGGCGATGCGTGCAGACCCTCGGGTCGGTCCTGAGTACCATTTGTGGATGGTGCCGTATGACGCCTGGCGTATCAAACGGGGGATGACATACGACCAGATTTCTGCACAACGGGGATTTCGTTTACTGGTCGACGGGGTTCATCTCAATAGGAGCGGTGCATCACTGGTTGCCCAGACCGTTATCCCGCCCTTACAGCAATTGTTTCCACGGGAGTCTTAAATGCCAGATTTCGTGCAGATAACCGCGCAGGTACCCGCCGTCCGCTTTCGTCCGACGGACGCATCTATCGATGTTACGGGCATCGCCTACGATTCGCGGCAGGTGCGTGCAGGCGATGTATTCGTCGCTTACCGTGGGTTTCATACAGACGGCCATGCACACATTGCCGATGCGTTGCAGCGTGGTGCCGTTGCGGTCATCTACGAAGATCCTGCGTACGACACAACACTCACCGTGCCTGCAGTGCGAGTCGACAATGCACGCCCCGCACTCGGCTTCGTGGCGGCTGCGCTGGCAGGATACCCGGCACGTTCATTGCGGGTGGTAGGGATTACTGGCACGGACGGCAAAACAACCACCACGTATTTGACCGCACTTGCACTCGACGTAGCCGGACGACGATCGGGATTGGTGGGCACGGCAGACTTCAAGGTAGGCCCACGAATATGGGCCAACAGCACCCGCCAAAGTACCCCCGAAGCACCAGAAATCCAGCAGCTTGTCCGTGACATGGTTCACGCAGGCTGCACCCATGCTGTCCTCGAATCAACCTCGCATGCCCTGTCACAGCGCTGGCAACGGTTAGCCGAATGTGCGTTTGACACGGCAGTGTTGACCAACGTCACCAGCGAGCATCTCGACTTCCACGGTGATGTAGCCCAGTATCGGCGCGACAAAATGGAGCTTTTTGCCATGCTCGGTGAATCCCAAGTGGAGCCGCACAAGCAACGAAAAGTCGCCATCGTCAATGCCGATGACCCGTACCATCGAGAGTTTCTTGCTGCAGCACCGCTCCGTGCCGAACGGCTGACGTATGGGGTCATCAACGCTGCTGATGTACGGGCCACTGACATCCGGAGCAGCGCAGCAGGGTTGTCGTTTGTGTTGTCGTCACACTGGGGGCACCGACAGGTACACCTCAAGTTGACCGGGGATTTCAACGTGTGGAACACGCTCGCAGCAGTCACGGTCGCCTGTAGCGAAGGCATACCGCTCGATGATGCATTGGCGGTGCTGTGCCGGGTCGATGGTGTCCGCGGCCGCATGCAACGGGTCGATGCTGGGCAGCCGTTTACCGTGTTGGTTGATTATGCACACACCCCTGCTGCATTCGAAAAGGTGATGGGACTGGTCCGCCCCATTACTGCGGGCAAACTCATCGTGGTATTCGGGTCGGCGGGTGAACGTGACCGCGAAAAGCGCCCCGCACAAGGTGCGATAGCCGCGCAATACTGCGATACCCTGTATGTCACCGACGAAGACCCACGCGGCGAAGACCGTGATGCCATCATCGACGAAATCGCCGCTGGTGCCCGCCAATACGGCAAACGCGACGGGGTGGATGTGTTTTGCA
>CAIZHO010000306.1 GCA_903932805.1 uncultured Roseiflexaceae bacterium
AGGAAGCCTCCGAGGGAGCTGCGTTCGCCCGCGCCCAGTACGAGAAATGGGAAGCCACCGTGAAGGCCACCGTACCGTTTTTCCAAGACACCCGGCAGTATTCGTCGCTATCCACCACGATTAGGTGAACATAACAATGATTTGCTGACCGAATTGGGCTTTGACGATGACCAAATTGCGGCTTTTCGTGCTCATGGAGTTATTGGACAGTGAGCAAGCCACCACGTCTGCGGTTGGATTTGCTCGTCGTTGCCCGTGGCCTCGCCGAAACCCGTGCCAAGGCGCAAGCGCTGATTCTCACCGGTGCAATCAAAGTCAATCACGAAACCTGTCGCCGCCCGGGTGAGTCACTGCTCCTCGATGCAGACATCGAATTGATCGAAAGTCTGCCGTACGTCAGTCGCGGCGGATACAAATTGGCACATGCACTCGATGCGTTTGGTATAGACCCTGCCGGGATGACCGCGTTGGATGTCGGTGCATCGACGGGGGGATTCACCGATGTGCTCCTCCAGCGCGGAGCAGTGGCCGTATACGCAGTTGATGTGGGCTACGGGATCCTCGACTATCGAATCCGCAGTGACCCGCGGGTTATTGTCCTCGAACGGACCAATATCCGCTATCTGACTGAGCTACCCGTTGCAGCGCACGCGTCGCTCCCGCCGCGCGGGGCGGTCATTGATGTAGCGTTTATTTCGTTGCGCCTCGTGTTGCCCGCAGTCAAAGAACTCATTGGCCCGGAAGGGTGGGTCATCGCCCTGATCAAGCCGCAATTTGAGGCAGGCGTGCTGCAGGTCGGTCGCGGTGGGGTGGTACGTGACCCTGACGTCCGCAAGGCGACGGTGGTAGAGGTGCTCACTGCTGCTGCCGCACTCGGGTATGGGTGTGCTGGCCTCGTACGGTCCCCCATTACCGGCCCCGCAGGGAATGTGGAGTTTTTGGCGTATCTTACTCCTACTCCAACCAAGTCCTTGCAATCACTGTGTGACGCTATCGATTTTGTGTAATATCAGGCAATCCTTCGCTCCCCGATCGAAGCAGGTGTCGGTCGAGGTGCAGTTGTGTGCACAGCTACTACGTCGGTTTTCGTTTGACGGATTGACGGATTTGCTTAAAATGGGTATGTGTATTTATCCGGCTTCGTCTTTGCTGAACAACCGGCGCGTGCTTTTATCCAGACTGGACACCCGTGTTTGTTGTACTGAGGCGATGTGGCGGGTGGTAAAGGAGCAACGATGAGAAAGGGAGCACAAGTGAGCAAGAAACGGGCGTTAGCCTTGTTGTTAGGCTCAATGATGGTGCTGGCCAATTGTACGAATCTTCCGGCGACGACGATGTACACGTACGGTGACCACGCAACCCGCATTTTAAATGATGTCATGATGCCGGTTTTCTGGATGGCAGTTGCGGTCTTTGTTATCGTTCAAGGGGCGTTGGTCTACACAGTCATTCGCTTTCGTTCAAAGAAGCCAGACGCACCAATCCCGGTACAGACACATGGCAACACCAATGTCGAAATCGCCTGGACTATTGCTCCTGCAATTGTCGTTTTGATCGTCACCGTGCTTTCGTTCCGCGTCCAAGCAGCAAATTCGTACCAGCCACCCGAGGCAATCAAAATCTGCGCGGTTGCTCATCAATGGTGGTTTGAGTTTCAGTACGATGTCTCCAATGAAGAGTGCAATCCGTTTTCTGGCGCAAAGTCCTCGGAAGATGCGTTGGTGACTGCGAGCGATTTGTATATCCCCGTTGGACAATCCGTGCAAATCCAACTCGAAGCAGCAGACGTGATGCACAACTTTTGGGTGCCGAAGTTGGCCGGTAAGACCTATATGATCCCCGGCAAAACGAATTACCTCGCATTTAAAGCCGAAGAGCCTGGTATTTATCGTGCGTTCTGTGCGGAATTCTGTGGTGAAGCACATGCACAAATGCGGTTCCGCGTTATTGCACTCGCACCAGAAGAATACGCAGCCTGGAAGACATCCTACAAAAATGTCCCCGCAATGTCGACGGGTACCGTTAGTGTACTTGGCCTGACAGGCGACGCAGCGCGTGGGGCCGCACTGTTTGCAGAGCCCAAAAAGCAATGCATGAGCTGCCACATTATCAGCGGCACGGCTGCCAAGGGCAAAATCGGCCCGAACTTGACCCATTACGGCAACCGACTCACCATCGCTGCTGGGGTACTCCCGTACAGCACCGATAATCTTGCTCTGTGGATGCAAGACCCAGAAGCCGTCAAACAAGGCAATCTGATGGGCCGTGTCATCAAAAAGGGCACGTTGTCCGATCAGGAAGTGGCAGATTTGGTGGCATACCTCGACAGCATGAAGTTACCTGTGACGAAGCCAGCTGAGAAATAAGGAGTCCGAAATGGCCATTGCTGAGCAGCACGTAGCATCGGCGCATACGAATTCCCCGCATTATGAGGGATTTTCGTGGCGTTCTTGGCTCGCTACCGTCGATCACAAAAAAATCGGCATCATTTATATCGTTGTTGCCTTTGCGTTCTTCGTGTTGGGTGGTATTGAGGCTGTGTTGATGCGCGTCCAATTGGGCGCAGCGAACAACACCTTTTTGACTGCAGACACATACAATCAGCTATTCACCATGCATGCCACCACCATGATATTTTTGGTGATCATGCCCATGAATGTCGGGATTGGTAATTACATCGTGCCGCTGATGGTAGGTGCTCGCGATATGGCGTTTCCACGCTTAAATGCACTGTCAATATGGCTGTTCATTGGTGGCGGATTGCTACTTTATTTAAGCTTCCTCACAGGAGGCGCACCAAACGCGGGTTGGTTTGCCTATGCACCACTCACGCAGAATCAGTATTCCCCTGGTGCTGGTATGGATTACTGGGTTTTGGGGCTGGGGTTGACCGGTATTGCGTCTATCGCAGGCGGACTCAACTTTATTGTGACTGTCCTGAATATGCGTGCACCGGGCATGACACTCAATCGATTGCCTTTGTTCGTATGGATGAACTTGGTCGTCAGCTTCATCATCATCTTTGCCTTCCCGACGTTTACCGTTGCTTCAATTCAATTGCTGTTTGATCGTCAATTTGGCGGTGCAGTGTTTAACCCTGCCCAAGGTGGCGATGCATTGTTGTGGCAACACCTGTTCTGGTTCTTCGGCCATCCTGAGGTATACATCCTCATCTTGCCTGTAATGGGTATGGTTTCCGAGATTTTGCCGACGTTCTCACGCAAGCCCATATTCGGGTACTCGTTCGTCGCATATTCGGGGGTTGCAATTGGCTTCTTAGGCTTCATTGTGTGGGCACACCACATGTTCGGCACCGGTATGGGACCCATGGCGAATGCGTTCTTCTCCGGCGCATCGATGGTCATCGCTATCCCAACAGGCGTGAAAATCTTTAACTGGATTGCGACCATGTGGAGCGGCGATTTGCGGCTCACCACCGCAATGCTTTATGCCATTGGGTTCATTTCGATGTTCATTATTGGCGGCATCTCAGGGATTACTCTGGCGTCGTCACCCATCGACTTGCAGCAAACCGACAGCTACTACGTCGTCGCCCATTTGCACTATGTGCTTTTTGGTGGGTCGATCCTGGGGCTGTTTGCCGGTGGTTTCTACTGGTTCCCCAAGATTACTGGTCGTATGCTTGACGACAAACTCGGCAAGATCCAATTCTGGTTGATGATGGTCTCGTTCAACCTGACATTCTTCCCCATGCACATCGCAGGGACCGAAGGTATGCCACGACGTATCTACACATACGAAGCAGGGATGGGTTGGGAGATTTGGAACCAAATCGAGACGGTGGGCACATTCTTGCTTGCCCTCTCGGTGCTGATGTTCCTCTACAACGCCATCAAGAGTATTCGTTCTGGTGAACGTGCCA
>CAIZHO010000307.1 GCA_903932805.1 uncultured Roseiflexaceae bacterium
ATTATTTGCCTCCACGCAAGCTCGGTGGGGAGCAATCCCCACCGAGCCCGGGTTCGTTATTTGGATTTGCTATCGACCATCTCGTTGGCTTGCTTTTGGATGGCGGCAGCTGCCTGTTCAGGGGTGACTGCACCTGTCAGCGCATCGGTGATGTTCTTGGCGATGATCTCGTAGAAGAGTTGATCGCGGTCAGTCACATTACCCAAGTACGCGCCGTGCTTCAACAGGGCGAAGGTTGGCTTGATCCAGGGTTGTACTGCCAAGATTTCGTCTGGTTGTTCGACGATTGACTTCATGGCTGGGATGGTGCCCGAAATCTGGTTGAACTTCAGTGCGTTTGCCCGTTCAGCGGTCATGTACTTGACCAACTTCCATGACGCTTCGCTGTGTTTGGTATTCTTGGATACCACTTTGCCCCAGCCTGCGTCGGCGACAAACTTTGGTTCGGTGCCGAACATTGGTGGCAACATGACATAATCAAACTTGAAATCGGGGAAGTCGACTTTGCCGACACCGGCTGCCCACGAACCGATATACCCAATGCCGACATTTCCATTAAAGAACGCATTTGGCAGACCGTTGTCGCCAGAGAACAGCGTTGCATCGATGACTTTGTCTTCTTGGGCATAACGCGTCAGTGTGCGGATGACGTTGAGGGACTCTGGACTTTCGAAGTTGAAGTGCTTGCCGTCTTCGGCAAAGTATGTCCCGCCCTGTTCGAGAATACCTGACAAGAGCAAGAAACCGAGCGTGTCACCACCGACGAAATGGAAGCCTGCGGTGGTCATCGTGTCACCGTCGAGCACGGTCATCTTTTTGGCATCCGAGATGAGGGCGTTGTAATCGGTGTACGCAGGTGGGAACGGAATGCCGGCTTTTTCATACAGCGCAGGGCTGACCAATGCACCGCCGTATTCGAGGTTAAACTCGTTCGGCAGTCCATAGAGGTTGCCATTGCAGTAGTAACCGTCCAGTGGTGCCTGATAAAAGATCTCTTGCGCTTCTTTGTAGCTCATCACATCGGCCGGCATGTCGGCGAGGCGTGCGCCATCGGCGTAGTTGCAGACCCACGAACCAAACATCTCGATGACGTCTGCTTCTGTCCCTGCTGGCATCGACGTCTGCAGCGTTTCGATGAATTGATCGTAGGGGAACGTTTCATACTTGACGGTGATGTCGGGATTTTCCTTCATAAAGCCATCAATAAGTTCTTGATTGACTTTATTGAACGCAGAATTCTGGTGTGACCAGAGACGAATGGTGACTTTTTCACCAGCGGCCGGTGATGCAGGTGCAGCACTGCTACAACTACTCAACACCAACACTGCAATGACCAAGAACCAACGAACCATCAGACGCTTCGACATGACGACCTCCTACTTGACGCTTCTTTGCGATCCCCGAGCGGTGGTTATAGCACAACGACCGCGTTGAGGTTGTGCGGATTATCCGGATCCAACCCACGCGACGTAGCGCGACTATACGCGATGCTCTGGAGCAGCGGAAGTGCAATTAATCCATTGCATTCTTCGGGGAGTGTTGCATCCCACTGCATGTCAGAGCTCTCGTTCGGTCCAATAGAAAGGGTGTGCCCGCCCAGTGTGCGCATATCTTTGAGGACAGCCTCTTCTTGGGCATTGGTGAGCTGTGAACCGACACCGACAACCAGTGTTTTTGGGGTAACCATCGATTGTGGGCCGTGGCGGAACTCCATGTGATGGAACGGTTCACTCACGGTGAGTGACATTTCTTTCATCTTGAGGCTGGCTTCGCAGGCGAGCCCGTAGCGATAGCCACTCCCCAAGAAGAAAAACTGATCATACGCAGGGTTTGCGCCGATTGCGACGCAGTGTTGTTGATACTTTGCAATGACCGCTGCCCCGACCGCTGGGATGCCATCGAGGTCATGCAGATCGCTCCCGGTCAACGCCCATAGCACAGCAAGTGCACCCACATGGAGCACACTGAATGCACGGGTCTGCGCAATGCTTTGTTCTTGGCCTGACGGGAGGACGATGTTGATATCGCCTAACTGGGCCAATGGGCGGTCGGCGTAACAGCTGACCGTGATGATGCATCCGTTGGGACTGCTGGAACGGAATTGCGCTGCGGCTTTGAGGACCTCGGTGGTGCTCCCAGAGCGACTAAGCAATACCAATGTTGGTGTCCCTGTACGCGGAATGCTTGCAGCCGGATTGTTCCAGAGCTCTGAAGCAGGCAACACCGTCACGGGGGTATCGCTCCGCTGCTGTTGGAGTCGGCTCATTGTGACCGCCAGATAGTACGGCGATCCACAGCCGCTCCAGATAATGTGCGACACATGGGTCAGCGCACGATGCTGCCGGAGTTCCGCAAATCGTTGATGCAAGACGGAGAGTGCATCGCTCCATGCCTGCGGCTGTGAACAGAGTTCGTTCCACGTGTGCATCCCGAGCTGAGCCATAAACTAATTCCTAACACTATGAGAACGTTCACTGGGTAATTGAGTCAGGCGAGGATGACTTGGACACCAATAGCCGCGATTGCATCGCAGATGACTGGATCAGCCGAAAAATCGGTGACCAGGGTGTCTACTGCGCTCAATGGTGCGACAAATGCAGGCGCACTGCGTCCGAGTTTGGTGTGGTCGGCGACGACAATGACGCGTCTGCCGGCACTCAAGATGGCCCGGTCTGTCATTGTTTCGGGTAAGTAATCATTGGTGAGTCCGCTGACGACATCAATGCCACGTATCCCGAAGATGATTTTGTTGATGCGGAGTTCTGACAACCCTTGGACCGCCAAATGGCCGATAAACGAAGCTTCGCTGGCCCGGAACATCCCGCCGAGGCTGATGAGGGTCAACTGGCTCTCGGCGAGGGCATTCATCACCGAAAGCGAATTCGTTACGACGGTAATATCACCCCGGTCACGCAACGCATGTGCGACTGCAAGACTGGTCGTGCCGCTACTGATAAACACCGTATCACCAGGGACGATTAAGTCGGCTGCAAGTGCACCGATACGTTGCTTTTCGGCTTGTTGGCGGGTCGCCCGTTGTACAATTGGCGGCTCGGGAGGAGCTTCACCTTTGGCGATTGCACCGCCGTGGACACGGGTCACAATCCCAGCATTGGCAAGGACATCAAGGTCGCGTCGTGCAGTTGCCTCGCTGACACCAAACTGGGCACATACTTCGCTGGTGTTCACCTGTCCGCGTTGCACAACAAACCGTTCGAGTTCCTGCATTCGTGGATTTCTGAGGTGTTTCGTCATTGAATTACTCCCGCTTCGTGAGCATAGTATATGACGGAATATGATGGAATGCAAGCAAACGTGCAGATTTTATGATGGTTTGTGGCATGAATTGCGTGTTTTTTGTCACAAACACGCAATTCTGTGCAGACATCACACGTCGACGACGGTTCCGAGTTGCGCTGCGCAGGCCTGATCATAGGCGATTTGTGCCACCACGACATCTTGTGCGGCATTCCCGACCGACTTGAAGAACGTTATCTGGTCGTGGCCCGTACGCTGCGGCGCATCACCGTTTGCAACTGCCCCTATTTCGACTACCGAATCTGCGCGAATCAGTCCCGCATCGCGGGCGCTGATGAGTTCGCCTGCTTCGCTCCAGGCGGGTGCGTACTGGTCGACAGTAATATACGCGCGTGCCAGGGTGTGCGGGTCTGCCTCGATCATGTCATGCCGATACGAACCGACGCCGTTGATATGGGTGCCGGGGCGGATGTCGCCATCGGCAAATACCGGAACCGCTGATGATGTAGCCAGGCATACGATGTCTGCAGTTTCCAGCGCGCGCGTGCGCTCGGTTGTTGCAGTCACCATAATGTGTGGGAACTCGCGTTGCATCGCAGCCGCGAGCGTGGTGGCGCGCTCAAGCGAGCGATTGACAATAGTGACCATGCTGATGGGGCGTACGGCGCAGACAGCTCTGATCTGGCCTGCTGCCTGTGCCCCAGCACCGATGACCACAAGATGCGTACTGTCTTCACGCGCGAGCAGGCGTGTACCCACCCCTGATGCTGCCCCGGTCCGGAGAATGGTCAGCTCGGTACCGTCCATGAGGGCTTTGGGGACCCCTGTAGCGGCATCAATGAGCAACACGATTGCATGGATTGTCGGGAGCCCATGCCGTGGCCCATTTTGGGGGAACACCGAGACGATTTTCATCCCGAGTGATTGCCCGTCGACGATTGCCGGCATAAAAAAAGAATGTGACTGGTGTGCGGCTTGTGCCACATCGATGCGCAGCGGGACGTCGGTTGTGCCACGGGCAATACTCGCGTATGCATGTTGGACCGCATCGATTGCTGCCGGCA
>CAIZHO010000308.1 GCA_903932805.1 uncultured Roseiflexaceae bacterium
ATTTCGTCGATATCGCAGCTAACGACGGGAACTCCGTCCTGCTGGCTTCGAATGGTACAGTTTCTGTCTATGGCGATGCTCAGTATGGTCAGACGACTGTTCCCGATGGTCAATATACGCAGATTGCAGCGGGCGGCAAAACGATTATTGCGGTGAACAACGCGGGCTATCCCGTCGGCTGGGGACTTTCTGTAGCAGACAACATTAATTTTCGTTTTGGCTGGGGACTTGCTGCATCCGACGAGGCTGAGTATTGGTACAGTTTTCGTTCTATGACCGTCCCACCGGCTATTTCGGGGATGGCATTGGGGAACAACTTCAGTGTCGTGTTGTGGGACAGTAATCACTACAACGGTGATGCCCTCAGGTTCAATGCGACGAGAACACCTACTCGTACGAATCTACCGACGCCGACGCCGACGAGGACTCTCGTAGTTCCAACTGCACAACCGTTTCTCGCGAGAAGTATTACCTATGAAATCTCGAACGTATTGACACAATCTGAAGGTGCACGCTCTTATGTCGCACGCGGTCAGGGGTCACTGAGAGCGTCAGTAGACGACACCGGGAGGATGACGCTCGACGGTGATGCTCAATGTGATTGGGGCCAAATATGTGGTCCTACACCGTTTGTTTTTGAAACCTGGGGGGGGACATTGATGTGTACTCCTCCCGACTCGTGGTATGGATATGTCAAGGAAGTCAAGTTTTCGCAAACAGCAGGCTTTATGTTGAAGCGCGACCACTCCTTGTGGGTCTGGGATACATGTCCATACACCTACAACACACTTCATCAGAATTCTGCCCCTCGGCACATCATCCCAACGGAATTTTTGAATAACGTCAAAGCATTCGAAGTCGATCAAACACCCAAAATCGACTATTTTGGTTCGGCCACCGAAATTAATATGATTATTCTGCGTCACGACAATGCGCTGTGGTCTAATAAATGCGTATTGCCGACCTTCACAAAAACAATCCGCGATGTGGCGGTCACCGACACGCTTTGTGCGGTACTTTTTGAAGATGGGTCGGTATGGACCAACGACCCGTCAATCGCTGTACCGGCATCGTATCCCCCACTCGTTGATATCGGCTTAGGTGCGAGGTCCGCACATGATAGTAACTTTACTTTGGTAACCGACTACGTCTATGGTCTTGGTGTAACACAATCTGGAGAAGTCGTTGGCTGGGGCACATCCAAAAAACCTGACGAGGTGCTCGACATCCCCTTCGATGCACGATCTAAAGTTATTGACATTACCGTATCGCAGACCCAGAATGTCGCCGTTCGCTCTGATGGCAGGGTGGTAATTTGGGGCTCTCCCTATGGAACCGGTAGTTCACCACTGTGGGATTCAATAAATGGCCTGAGAAACGCTTCTTGGGTGAATATTGGCTATGGTGGATCCATACAGGTTCTCGCAGACGACCCCATCCAAGTGTTCCCCACTCCCACATTGGGGTTAGGTGTCACGCCGACGAGCATTCCACGTGGCACGAATGTGCTGGTGTATGATAACCTCGTTGGTGCGTACACCTTTGATTCTGTACCGAAGATGACACAATTTCAATTCACCCGCACGAACGGTGTGACTGCCGGCTGCCGAAATCCATTCTGTCCTGAAGTCGTACATGAACGCGATCAATACGGTTCCATGCCATTCTTTGCGCTCAAATTCCGCGAGGCCAAAGGTGACGAACTCACAAGTACTGAACCAGTGAATCTGAGCGGAAATTTTACCATCGAAGTGATGATGCGTCGTGATCGACCATACCACCATGATGTCGGGGTAAGTGCGGGGTTGCCGGGGCAAGTGCGGCGCTATCTCGTGATTGGTATTGACCGAGAAAATCGTCCGTACTGTAGTTTCTATGGGGATGATTTGCGTGGGAGTCCGCTGGCGCTTGCACGTGAAGTCAACATGCATAGCTACTCGTGTTCGTACAACAGCGCAACGAGAGAACGCATTCTCAGCCGTGATGGGCAAGTCATTGCCAAAGACATCGTTACTGGCGGTTTTAGCGCACCCAATTCCCCGCTGGTGATCGGTCGCAGAGCAGATACGATGGCAGGCCTGGATGGACTCATTGCGTCGGTACGCTACTGGCCGAGTGTCGTGCAGACAAATCACCTCCTTACAGACCCGCTGATGCCCGCTGCAATCCAATTCCCAGGGATTCTGCCAGGACAGCAGCCATTTGTTTGTTCAACAAAGGACGCTTGTCCCAACATCGTCCTCGAGGCTGACGATGCACACGACGGCGGGTATGTGAATTTTGCGAGAGGGAATGGACTCAGTCTTTCGATGCCGACTAATGCAAACACATTTACGGTCTCACTTTGGATGAACATCGTTGAGAACAGCGTGACGTTGACACAATTAAATGGCCTCATTGCGTCGCGTTATAACGCCGATAATTCGGGCTTCGAGATGCGAATGCATGAAGGAAATATGTTGTGCGGTAGGCAGGCTGCATCAGCGGGACCTACGGAGTACGATGCAGCGGCAATTTTAGGTAATTTTGATATTACTCCTGGTTGGCATATGTATAGCTGTGTTGTCAAACCAGACAGTATCGCCATTGCAAAGGACGGTGAGGTAGTATACGAAGTTGGGGGGATCCCTTGG
>CAIZHO010000309.1 GCA_903932805.1 uncultured Roseiflexaceae bacterium
CAAGCCAACAATCCGCCCGACCATCCGCGGCAAAATCACACTGAACAAAATCTGCTGAATAATCAACATAATCACGAGGAACGGCACAATCGTGCCTGTAGCACCTGCAATGAGGATCACAATAATCGGCGGGATCAGCGCGATTATTCCTCCAACGACTGGGACCATCACGATGATGCTCACAATCACCGTCGTCAAGGTGATGCTGTTCAGCCCGAAAATCCACATCACGACCGCATTGGTAAGCGCATAAATAATCGAACTCACGATTTGGACGCGCATATAGCCGCCAAAGGTGTTCGAAATGATGTTCCCGAATGTCTGCACCTCGTCGCGCCAGTCACTCGGCGATAAGCGGATCAGTTTGTTGAATGCTTTCTGTCCATCAAACGCCATATAAAAACTGAGAATCAACACGATGAACAAATTGAAAATCACGATGGCGATGCTACTCGCAGCACCTAATGTTTGAGAAAACGCTTCGCGTCCGAATATCCCTGCCTGTGACAAAAACGTTTCTGCGTTGAAGTACGTCTTGATATCGCTGTTGACTCCAATGCGCGAAAGCTGTGCCTGGACATCGTCGAGCGTGGCCCAAAAGACGGCGGTGAGTTCAGGCGATGCTTCGATGAGCCCCTGAATCTGAGTTGCCACAATCGGGATAATCGCCACAACGCCGAACACAATCAGCGAAAGCAATAACACGTAGACCACCGGCACCGAGAACTTCCGGGGGATTTTGGCTGACGCAGACCACTCGAAAATAGGCTCGATGATAATCGCAATCAACCATGCAAAGGCAAACATCAACAACGGCCCGGCCAGCAATTCGGTGATGACCGCAAATCGCTCCACCAAATACAATGACAATCCGATAATGGCAAGCCACAGTACCGCGTTGGATAAGCGTGGATTGGGCATTGGTTACTCCATCGTGGCCACACTGGCGAAATAGTGCTGACAATCGTGCTGTTGCGACGCGTCTGCGGTGACCGCGCGCTGCCACTTCCCATCATACGTCAGAAGCCGGGCTCGTTGTGTGTCGCCCAAATACGCCGGCAAAAAATGCCTGCCGATCCAGTGGCGAATGTCGGGATCGTGGATAGGGAACAACGTCTCGACCCGCCGGTCCAAATTGCGCTCCATCAAATCCGCACTGCCGACGTAGATTTGGGTGTCGCCCAGATTGTTGAACCAGTAGACACGACTATGCTCGAGGAAGCGCCCGACGATGCTCCGCACCCGTATGTTGGCACTCATGCCCGGTACGCCCGGGATGACACAACACATCCCGCGGATAATCAAATCAATGCTCACCCCGGCATTCGACGCACGATACAGGTGCTCGGTCAACGCCGGATCAACAAACGAATTTGCTTTAAAGATAATCTGCGCCGGCTGTCCCGCCTGCGCGTGAGCGATTTCGCGGTCAATCAGGGCGACGAGCCGCTGCCGCATGTTGACCGGCGCCACCAACAATGCCTGAAAATCGCTGTGTTTGGCATAGCCGGTCAAAAAGTTAAACACATTTGCGACATCTGCCGTTATCGCTGCATCGCTGGTCATGAGCCCCAAATCGGTATACACACGCGCCGTGCCGGCGTTGTAGTTGCCGGTGCCGACATGGACGTAGCGGCGCAACACGGTATCTTCGCGGCGGATGACCAACGCCATTTTGGCATGGGTCTTGAGATTGGGCACACCATAGACCACGTGCACCCCGGCACGCTCGAGGGCCCGCGCCCAGGTAATGTTGTTTTCTTCGTCGAAGCGGGCTTTGAGCTCGACCAACACCGTTACCTGCTTATCGAGATCACGCGCCCGCATCAATGCATGCACAATCGGCGAGTTACTGCCCACCCGATAGAGCGTCTGCTTGATTGCCAGTACGTCAGGGTCGCTGGCAGCGCTTTCGATGAAGTCAATCACCGGTTGGAACGCATCATATGGGTGATGCAACAATACATCGCGTTGCCGCAAGGTGCTCCAGAGTTGGCCAGGGACCTGCATATCGCGGAGCGGCAACGGGATGCGCCCTGCCAATGGGACGTCTTTGAGTTCGGGACGATCGATTTTGAGCAGCGCCATCAACGCAGACAAACCCAATTGCCCGCGGATTTCGTACAAATCGTCGCTGTCGAGATCGAGGTTGTTCAGCAACAAACTCCGCAGCGACGCAGGCATATTGTGTTGAACCGCAATGCGTACCACCGTCCCAAAGCGGCGCTGGCGGATGTTTTCTTCGATGGTGGCCAACAAATCGTCGGCCTCGTCTTCTTCGATTTCGAAATCTGCGTTGCGTGTAATCCGGAACGCATGCACCGCCAGGACATTTTCGGCGGGGAACAAGTTATGCAAATTGGCAGCAATCAGCTGCTCGATCCAGACCCACCCGACGCATTGTCCACGGGTCAGCCCGGCGGGGATTTGAGCATCATCGAGCATCACTGGGATCAACCGTGGCAAGACACCCGGGACCTTGACCCGCACAAATCGTTCGTCGCCTTCACTACCGATGACAACCGCGAGGTTCAGACTCAGGTTCGAAATCAGCGGGAACGGGTGGCTGGCGTCGAATGCCAACGGCGTCAACACCGGCTGGATCTGATTGGTGTAATAGGCGTCGACACTCGCGCGCTGGCTGTCTGAGAGCTCGTGATAATCCAACACCCAGATGCCCTGCGCTCGCAGAGCGGGATTGACGTCGCTCAACCAACATTCGCGTTGCACCGCCAATTGTGACTGCACCGCGGTGCGGATGGCCCGCAACTGTTCGCTCGGCGTCAATCCATCGGGGGATGTCGTTTGGACCCCGACCCGCCGCTGTTCGCGCAGACCGGCCACGCGAATCATAAAGAATTCGTCCATGTTGGTGCTACAAATCGCCAAAAACTTGGCCCGTTCGAGCAGTGGATTTTGGGGGTCGAGTGCTTCACCGAGCACACGCACATTGAATTCGATCCAACTCTGTTCGCGATTGAACAGCCGGGCTGTTGGCGTCCCGCGTTGGGAGGCAGAGCGGCGTGTGCGAGTCATGGCGGTTCCTCACGATCGTTGGTGATGTGGCTATAATACCGCACCTCAACGATGTTTTTATTAAGACGGTGTAAAACATTGTTCGCAAAAGAAAACAGCCCGTGGCAGCGCCACGAGCTGTGTGTGCCGGATGACAACGATTACAAGCTGATTTCGCGCTTTTCGGCAGCAGATTTGTACGTCGCCTCGAGCAAGCGCAAGATTGCCAACCCATCGTCGCCGCTGGCAACAACCGCTCCGGTGCCCCGGATGGCATCGATATAGCGCTTGTAGACCACGTTACCTGCGCCATCGGCGATGTGCGGCAGGGTTGGGATCGTTTCGATGGGG
>CAIZHO010000310.1 GCA_903932805.1 uncultured Roseiflexaceae bacterium
CCCGGCACTACGGCGGTCAGTTTTTGTTGCGAATCGAAGACACAGACGAAAAACGATTCGTCGTCGGTGCAGCAGACGATCTCATGACGTCGATGCGTTGGGTGGGCATGAACTGGGATGAAGGCCCCGACATCGGCGGCCCGTGCGGCCCGTATGTCCAATCTGTTCGTCATGAACAAGGCATTTACAAGCCACATATTGAGCAGCTCTTGGCTGCCGGCCATGCCTACATGTCATTCACGACCGAAGACGAATTGACCCAAATGCGGGCAGATGCCGAGGCGCGCGGCGTCAAAGCGTTCCGGTTCCGTGGCCCTGAGCGAGACTGGCCGTTGGCAAAACAACGCGAACTCGCAGCAACCGGCAAGCAGCACACCATCCGACTCAAAACCCCGACCGAAGGATCCACATTCTTCACCGATTTGGTGCGTGGCGGTGACGGCATCCGGATCAACAATGCAGACTTGTATGACATCGTCTTGATCAAGTCGACTGGGATGCCGGTGTATCACATGGCACACTTGGTCGACGACCACATGATGAACATCACCCACGTGCTGCGGAGTGACGAGTGGGTACCTTCGACCCCATATCACTGCATCATGTACGATTATTTCGGCTGGCAACGCCCGACATTCGCCCATTTGCCTCCCATTCTGCGACAGGACGGTCACGGCAAGCTATCCAAACGCAAAGACGATGTCTCGGCCAACCGCTTCTGGGAGCGTGGCTATCTCGCTGATGCCATGTTCAACTATCTCACCTTGCAGGGCTGGAGTTTCGACGATCATACCGAGATCATGACCCGCGCCGAAGTCGTCGAGCGCTTCACCATTGATCGTGTGTTGTCGTCACCGGCACGCTGGAATCCCGCAAAACTGCTCGATATGAATGGTATTTACATCCGTGCAATGGCAAACGATGACGTTGCTGCTGCGATTACGCCGTTTTTGCAGAAAGCAGAACTGGTCACGACCCCTGTGACTCCTGCAGAACAAACAAAAATACGGATGATGGTGCCGCTGGTGCACGAGCGCCTCAAGGAGCTCGGCGAGGCCCCCGAGTTGCTCGATTTCTTCTTCAAAGACATCGAAAATCCGCCGATGGACGTGCTCATCCCCAAAAAAATGGAAGCAAGTGAAACCAAAGAAGCATTGGTGGCCATGCATGCAGCACTCGCAGCTATCCCTGACTGGAACAGCAACGAGGCAGCACTCGAGGCTGCCCTGCGCGATATTTGCACCGCCATGGACAAAAAACCTGGCCAGCTGTTCGGCGCTATCCGGGTTGCAGTCTCGGCGCGCAATGTCGCACCACCGTTGTTCGAAATGCTGGTGGCACTCGGACGCGAGGTCAGCTTGTCACGCATTGCACGAGCCATTTCACTGTTCGCGTAACACCGTACACCCCATCCTGCATCATCGCAGGGTGGGGTGTTTTTGTGCCATACTTCATCCACCGTCACACATCCCGCGTGTGCGCATCAGCGCAACAGCACAGTTTTCTGCTCGTCGTTACTTGCCGATACAAAAACGGGCGAACACTACATCAAGTAAAGCCTCGGTGGCATCTTCGCCGGTTATTTCTCCGAGTGCCGCTACCGCCTCTTGCAGGTCAATGGCGAGGAGCTCTGCAGACAGGTGGGCATCAATGCCAGCAATGGCGTCTGCGACGGACTGCTTTGCACGTATCAATGCGTCTCGATGGCGTGTGTTGGTGATGCGTGAATCTGTCGCCGGACCGCCCGATTGCAGCGTCTGTGCGATACATTGACGGAGCTCATCGACACCCGACCCGGTTTTGGTAGAAATCGCAACCACGGCAACAAACTGATTGGATTGACGGAACTGTTCAATCTGCGCTACGGTTTGTAAATCAATAGGGAGGTCAGTCTTGGTACAGACGAGAATCGACGGTGCAGCACCGCGTGCCGAGCGGACTGCATCATCTTCGGCACCCATCGGGCTCGAACTATCGATGAGCACCAACGCAAGATCCGCAGAGGCTGCGACATCGTGACTGCGCGCAATCCCCATGCGTTCAACCTCATCGCTTGTCTGCGCACGGATGCCTGCAGTATCGACAAAGCGAACAGGGATCCCGTGGATGTCGGCGCTTTCTTCGAGGGTGTCGCGAGTTGTACCGGCAACCGGTGACACCAGTGCGCGGTTGGTACGCAGGAGCGTATTGAGCAAACTCGACTTGCCAACATTCGGGCGGCCGAGCAATGCCACCTGTGCACCATCACGGAGCAAAATTCCAGTACGAGCACCTTCGATGTATGTCTGCAAGCGGGCAACAACAGCGCGGAGTGCAGTCGGATTGAGGGCATCTTCGCTGACGTCATCGGGGAAGTCGATACGCGCGATCACAGCGGCGAGCTCATACAGCAACGCAGCACGAAGTTCTGCTACGGCAATGCCTACCCACCCATTGAGCTGGTGGTGCGCCTGGCGCAGTGCCTGCGGTGTCTGTGCCTGGATGACGTCCATCACTGCTTCGGCTTGAGACAAATCGATGCGACCAGCGGCATAGGCACGCATGGTGAACTCGCCAGGATGGGCAAGCCGAGCTCCGGCTTCGATACACCGTGCGATGACCAGTTCGACCGCCACACGCCCACCATGACACGATATTTCGACGACATCTTCACCCGTGTACGTGGTGGGCCGCCGCATCCAATATGCAAGTACCTCATCGATACGTGCGCCATCCGGGGCAACGATGTGTCCATAGCGCACATGCCGAGAGCGCCATTGCCCGGCACGATGCGGGATCATAATTGCTTCTAACAGAGGCAGTGCCTGCGTTCCACTGAGGCGCACTACCCCAATTGCTGCGAATCCAACAGACGTCGCCGCAGCCACAATAGTATCATCGTAGTTCATACAGGTATTATACGTGGGGTCTATCACGCAGTGCATGCACAGACGGGGAGCGGGGCAGCTTGGACATATCTGAACTGTGCTACTATCTGAGTGAGACGTACTGCAGGAGCAAACAATGAATGCAGAAAAAAACATCTGGGGAATGATTACGCAGTACATTGATCGGATCAATCAATGGCTCGCACAATACCCCGTATGGCAACGTCGTGTGCGCATATTGCGGTTAGGCCTCTTCCAATTTGGGATGGGCATTTCGTTAGCCCCGATTACCGGCACGCTCAATCGTGTGCTCATCAGCGAACTCAAAATATCTGCGGGATTTGTGGCACTGTTGATGTCGATACATTACTTTGTCTCACCGATACGGACCGTGGTCGGGCACCATTCGGATCTGCGCCGTAGCAAAGGCTTCTGGCGCACGCCGTACATCGTGTTAGGGGCGATGCTGACCTATGGCGGGTTATCGACTGCACCGTTTTCTCTAATTTTGTTCGATGCAAACAGCGTGACCCAAGGTCCGATCGTGTATGTTGTTGCGTTTGTTATCTTTTTGTTGTACGGCGTCGGGGTAAACATCGTCGAGACGTCATATTTGGCTATGGTCAGCGATAACACCGAACCAGAAGAACGCGGCAAGATCCTGGCGATCCTCTGGCTGATGCTCGTTGTCGGTACGGTGACCGGATCGTTGTTTATCGGATTGTCGTTAATCGACTATTCGCTCGGTGCATTGATTAGTGCGATGCAGATGAGTGCATTTATCTTTGTCGTGTGCATGGTTCTGTCGCTGATTCGACAAGAAAAGCTACGCCCCGATGGCCGTCTGGTGCGCGAAATCGAGCATGTTGCCCGACAGTCACTTGGTGAGTCGCTCAAAATTGTCTGGAACACTCCTGCCTTGCGCAGTATGTTTTTTGTATTTTTCATCGCGACACTGGGGTTCGGTACACACGATGTGTTGCTTGAGCCGTATGGTGCGCAGATACTCGACATGTCGGTGACTGCAACAACGTTGCTGACCGCACTGTGGGGCGTTGCCATGATCATCGCGGTGATCACCGCAGGGTGGTGGTTATGGACACGAGGGCAAAGCGGCCGGTTGCTCATCAGCGGTGCCCTTGTCGGTATGCTGGGGTTTTTGACGGTGACGTATGCAGGGGCGATTGAATCGACGGTCCTCTTCCAGGTGGGGGTGGCGGGTATAGGATTCGGCCGTGGATTATTCATCGTCGGCAGTATTGCAACCATCATGAGCCTGGCCGATCGTGGGCACACCGGGTTGTTTATGGGGATCTGGGGTGTTGTGCAATCGTTAGCACAGGGCTTTGGGACCATCGGTGGCGGTGTTGCCCGCGATGCAATCGGGAGCGCGACCGGCAATGTGTTGTACGGCTATGTCTCCGTCTATGCTGCTGCAAGTGTGTTTTTGTGTGTGATGGTGGTCTACATGTACGTCAAGCGGATCAACTCCCGTCTATCGAACGGTGAGATTCAATCCCCGTGGAACGGCTTACAAAACATCCCAGCCGATCAAATACTGTTCTAGCACTGCGTCTCATACGCTCGGACAAGGATTATCATGCAAATTGTCGTGGCAGTGCTCTTTGCCATAGTTCTCTGGTGGGTGAGCACCGGGGCCATCATTGTGATGTATCGCAAAGAACCGTGGACGTACGACGCGTCGGTCGGGGCATACACGGTGGTGGCTGCTGCAAGCATGGCAGTGCTTGTCCTGTTGCGCAATACCAGCGAATTATGGGCAATCTACGTTTGTTTTTCGGCAGGAACGTTGGTATGGGGATGGAACCTCGCGTGCTACTACACCGGCTACATCACCGGCCCCAAAGACCCCCAACCACGCGACAATTTGTCTGATGCAGAACGGTTCCATCATGCGATTCGTCGTTCGGCGCATCACGAGTGGGTATCGGTATTGTTAGTAGTTGCGTCAGTAGGATTGGCGTGGGGCGCGACCAACAGAGCAGGGTTCGGCTGCATCATTCTGTTTTATACGTTGCACATGCTTGCCAAACTGTCGATTTACTTTGGGGTTGCAAACTTCAGTGGTGCATGGTTACCAGCGCATCTGCAGTATATTACTGCGTATTTTGGTCCGCGCCAGTTCCACTGGTTTTCCATCTGTGCAATAGGTATTGGTCTCATCGGCACCGTTTGGAGCGTAGCGGGAATTCAGACATCAGTAACGCAGTCCCAAACCGTATCCTATGCATTTTGGGGACTCATTTGTGCAGCAGCGGTACTCGAGCTTGTCGTGCTCCTCATCCCTGAATCACAATTGCATCGATTTTTAGCATTTCTTACTCATTTATCGGGCGCAGCAAACACAAAAATGCTATAATCACGTGATGTATGAAAGACCGGAGCTACTATGGCACTGATACTCGCGATCGACGAAGATGTCGTACTCACTATGAGTCTAGACCTTCAACTCGGTCACGTCGGCCATGCCGTACGCCGGGTCAGTACCGTCGCGCAAGCCAAAGCAGCGTACAGTGAGCGAGCTCCGGATGTCATTGTGGTTGACCCGACTATTTCTGAGCAAGGTGGATGGGATCTGATCGAGCAATGGAGCAGACAGATCCCCACCGTGGTGATGAGTCACGATCCCACCGACGCCACCGAACGGCGTGCCCAGGAGCTCGGCGTACAAACCATATTGCGCAAGCCTCTGTTGGTGCGCGAGCTGATTGATGCCCTTCTGCCGTTTGTGGGTGAAGTAACGCCACTACAAGCCGATCGCACGACCGAGAGCGAAGCACCCGCTCCGCCTTCTCCACGTGGACAACGCTCAAAAAACCCTACAGCTGCCGAACGTCGAGCGGCCCGCGAACGCCTTCAGGCCGCTGAATCTTCAGCCTCTGTACCTTCTCAGCCAGAGCATACCGCACCACAAAAAAACACAGACCCCCTCGGACTTGGGGGGACTCCCGATGATGACCTGTTGTTGGCCGGGTTGCCGACGACCTCACACACCGAACCAGCGACTGCCGAAAAGAAAGAATCGCTGGGGATGCAAATGCGCGCACAACGTATCAAGCGCAACATCCCGCTCAATCACGTCGACTTGGCGATCGGTGTGCATATGGCATATCTCCAAGCCATGGAAGAAGATCGGTTTTCGCATCTGCCACGGGGGCGCATGGCTGAAGAAATGATCACCAAATACGTCAAGTATCTCAACCTCGATGTTGCAGGTGCATTGCTCCAATATCGTTCGTTCCAGTACAGCGAGCCGGTTGAACCGATCACCGACTATGGAGCAGCGAACCTTGTAGTCATCCGATATTCGGGCCTGATCCGGGCAATTTTGGTGGTGATGATGCTCGGCGGCTTAGGGTATGGCATTTGGACCTTTGAACAAGATCGCATAATCGGCTATCTCGCCCAACTCCGTGCTGCGGTGAATCAACGTACTACACCTGCGCCTGCTCCCGCTACCGCGACGGGCATTCCTGCCATTGTCGCCACCCAACTCCCGACCAACACGCCGAACCCAAC
Organism: uncultured Roseiflexaceae bacterium; assembly: GCA_903932805.1. Classification (GTDB taxonomy): domain Bacteria; phylum Chloroflexota; class Chloroflexia; order Chloroflexales; family Roseiflexaceae; genus UBA965. The sequence goes on from CAIZHO010000310.1 coordinate 6,408, forward strand.
AGCGGAAGCGACAACGATCACAACCAACCCTGTGACTGCACTGGACCAAACACCCGCGTTGACAGCTTCTGTCGAACCGACCGCGACGAGCCTTGTGACATCACCAACCCGCACATCGTCTTCAACGACCACGAGCCCAACCGTGGTTGCAACCGCCACACAAACGTCTACACCATCACGTACACAGACCCGAACCCCGTAACACACTGCTCACACGGCGCAGTCGATGGTCCCGACCACACGGCCGTGACACATTTCTTTAGCGCCAGAGCAATTTCAACTGGCCAACATTGTCCAGCACCACATCTGCGTAAACGGCAAGTTCTGGTTGTTGACACACCCCTGTGGTCACACCAACACAGGCCATCACTCCTGCGTTCTTGCCCATGAGCATGTCACTGGGTGTATCGCCCACCATTATCGCCTCACGGGGATGCACCGCAAGGGCATTGCAGATGACCAGGATTTTGTCCGGTGCAGGTTTGGGGGCGACGCCAGGATCATCCGCACACGCGATTGCAGCAATCGCGTGTGCTATCCCGAGACTCTGTAAGGTCGCTTGTGTGGGTGCACGATTGTCGGCAGTGGCGACAGCAATCAGACAGCCGTCCGCACGGATCCAAGCAAAAAGTGCCGGTAAGTCGGCGCAGGGAACCGCAGTCGCTGTCGGATCGGGAGCCTGCCACAGGCGCTGGACGAGCGCCAGTGCGTCGTTAGGGGCAACACCATGTTGTTGCACAAGCGTTGCAATTGCCCGTTGTGTCGTTGCCTCTGGTGCAATCGCCAACGCGCCATCCGATTGTATCTTTTTGGTGATTGGATCCATGCCAATTGCTTCATAGAGAGGCAAGCGGAGCTCAGCGCTGACTGTGCTGCATACTCGCGCAATAAATGCTTCTGCCCAGTTGCCCCACATGGCTACAAAATCGATTAATGTTCCATCTTTGTCGAAAATAACCACCGATGGTCGTCGTGGAAACTGCATGGATGCTCCTAGGGCTGGCGAACCGATCCTTCTAATCAGCTGCTTCGATGTTCAACGCAACGACAGAATCCCATTGCTCGGTGATGAGTGCTTTAGCGGCAGTCATTTGTGCGAGCGTGGGGATCTGGACATCTTCCATGAGCGCCGGGGTAACGCCGAGCGCGGTCAGAATCCCAGTGCGCGATTGGTCTCGCAGCAATGCAGAAGCGCGACTAGGGATAGCATACGCATTTGCCCATTGCATCTGAACATCATCAGAAAACAGGTGCTCAAGCCATAAACGCGCCGCAAATGGATGCGGCGCATATGCGTTGACTGCCTGCACATACGCACCGGCAATGGGTGTTCTCGGGATAACCACTTCGACAAGTGGATTGCTCCCCGCCTGTATGCGCAACGCATGTGCGATGTATGACCAAACCGATATGATTGGGGTATCACCTTGCAAAAAGAGAGCAGGATTCGCCAACACACCGGATAACGTTCCGGCATCCCGCAATTGCTCCATCAGAGTGAGCCCAGGCGCAGCGTTATCCAATGAGCCGCCGTTGCCAAGACTTGCAGAATATACCGATTGAATGGCCTGATTCGCAGTGTGTGGGTCACCCGTAAAGGCAAACTGACCGG
>CAIZHO010000311.1 GCA_903932805.1 uncultured Roseiflexaceae bacterium
AGGCGGGACGTGGGGGACGATCACCACCAAACGATGGGCGGTCGCCACGGGGTGCGTCGCCATCACGGCGGAATCCACCACCACTTGGGCGGTCACCGTAGGCGGGACGTGGGGGACGATCACCACCAAACGATGGGCGGTCGCCACGGGGTGCGTCGCCATCACGGCGGAAACCACCGCCACTTGGGCGGTCGCCGTAGGCGGGACGTGGGGGACGATCACCACCAAACGATGGGCGGTCGCCACGGGGTGCATCACCATCGCGACGGAACCCACCGCTCGGGCGATCGCCGTCGCGACGGAATCCACCGCCGGCAGGTCGATCGCCGTAGGCCGGTCGGGCTGGTCGATCGTCGCGACGGAAGCCGTCGGACGTACGGGCGCCACGTGGTGCGTCTGAGCTTGGGCGCTCGTCGAGGCGATTGCCGCGTGGTGCGACTTCGTCGCCATCGGCTGCGTCTTCGCTGTTGTCAGCGGCAGGTGCAGCTGCGGGACGTGGGCCGGCGGCCTTTTGGGCTGCCTTGGCCTTTTGGGCAGCAATCAACCGAGCCATTGATTCGGCGCGGTCTGCGTGCTGCTGGAGCTTTTCGATTTCGTCTTCGGTCAATGAGCGCCATGCACCGGCGGCCAGATCACCCAAAGTGATGGGGCCTTCGCGGGTGCGGATGAGGCGCAACACGTCGAAGCCGAGGGCAGTTGCGACGCGGCGAATCTGCCGTTTGCGACCCTCGTGCAAGACGACGCGGACCCACGTGCCGCTGTCACCACGTTCGATGACTTCGACCCATGCAGGTGCGGTCGTGATGGTGGCTTCTTCGCCGTCGGCACCGTCGTAGTTGTCGTTATCGGCGGTCTCGTCTTCGACGGCCGGCAATTCGACGCCGTTCCGCCAGTCGCGCAGATCGTCTGCGCTCGGGGTGGCGTTCAACAGGACGCGATATTCTTTCTCGACCTGATTGCTGGGGTGCGTCAATGACTGTGTCAATGAGCCGTCGTCGGTCAACAGCATCAGACCTTCGGAAGCGAAGTCGAGCCGACCAACCAAATGCAATCGTTGTGGGACATCGACCAGTCCGATGACGGTCGGGCGACCCTGTGGGTCTTCGGTCGTCGAAACGACGCCGACGGGCTTGTGGAACATAATGTAGGTCCGCGCCTGGCGGGGACCGAGTGGCTTGCCGTCGACCAAAATGGTGTCGACATCGGGATCAACCCGCGTTCCAGCCACAGATACGACCTCGCCGTTGACGTTCACACGTCCTTCCGAGATCAAAACTTCACAATCGCGGCGCGAGGCGATGCCTGCGCTGGCCAACACTTTCTGTAAGCGTTCTGGGGCCACAGTGGGACTCCTTAAATGAAATGCGCGCCTCACGGCGGGCAAACAAACTGCTGCGTCAACACATATACGGACGCAGGCATACCGGGGCATACCGTGGTATTGTACCACAGATATACGTATTTATGATTCTAGCGCGTTTTCTGCCACTCCGAGGACATATGCCGACCGAACGCGTACCCCTGTTGCCGATCAGCGACCTCCCCCCGGGCACGATGCGCTACCTCGACATCGACGGCCTCCCCGTTGGCGTTGCCCATGTCGGCGCGACCATCTATGCCTTCGCCGACACCTGCCGGCACGAGGGCGGCTCGCTGTCGTCGGGTGTCCTGGTCGATGACACCGTCACCTGCCCATGGCATGGTTGGACCTATCGCCTCAGCACCGGCAAGGCAATTGTCCCGCCGGTGGGCATCCGCATCCCCGTCTACCCAACCGAGCTC
>CAIZHO010000312.1 GCA_903932805.1 uncultured Roseiflexaceae bacterium
AGTCGCATCTGCTTTGACCTGGAGCGTGCGGCCGACCAACGTCAACTCGATTTCTTCGGGGGCGATTCCGGGAACGACCATTTTGACGGTGTACCCCTGCGTGTCCTCGGTGACCTCGATTGCGCCACTAGCGGGGCGAGCGGACTGCTGAAGCAACATTTCTGCAATGGAAGAGTGAGTCATATGATTTCTCCTTCAAAACTCGGGCCGGTGTGTCCCGGCTGCTGAATGGAGTATATCGCGCCGACTATTAGATTCACGTATGCGAAACGATAGAGGAAAGTTAGTAGGTAGTAGGTAGTAGGTAGTAGTTTGCAGTTATGGTCTTTTCATTGGTTAACCTGAATTCCTAATTCCGAATTCCTAATTCTCATTTCCCTGGCCAATTGCGCTGCGGCGGGACGACCACGGTGACGGCATCCCCGAGGTGAACATTCCCTATACATTCGACCCAGGCAGTGAAGCCGCGTTTTTCGAGCGCTGCTTTCACAAACCGCGACCGCAGAGATGCATCGCCACACTGCTCTGCGATGACCGTTCCGGGACCGGTGCACGGTTGATTTTCCCAATCGACGACGAGGGCAGCCCCCGATGCAAAGATCAACCTGGTCGCAGGCGGCAGGAGCGTCAACGACGGGATCCCAGCCAGCACCATATTTGCGCCTAGCCATTCTGGTCGAATTTCGGCCAATGCGAGCGTCGCAGCGACTTCGGCGAGCTGATCTGCGGCCACAACGGTCACTTGGCGTTCGTTGCGCACGGTCGTGCCACGCGGATAATGTGGGATGCGGACATCCGCTTTGCGGGTCAGCCCACGATGACTGTCCCCGACAACACCCTCCCAGTCGAGGGTGAGCGTCTCGACGGGACGGGTGACCAAGGTCCGGGGCAAGTCGCCCACCGCCAACCATGTCACCGTTGCCTTGATCTGGGTGGAAGTCGGCATGCTGGATCCTTTCTTCCATTTGTTCTGCTAGATGGCGATGCGTTGTACGGGTGGGGCATGCCTGTGCCATAGTTCCGTGCAACGATGTGTCGCCAAGATGCGACGATCGCGCCGATACTTACTACGGGCGCCGCCATGCTACCAACGTCCCGGCCACCCAGGTCGGATCGTCGGCATGATACAACGCGGCTGCATCACTCGCGACGATGTCGATAATCTCGGGTTGGATGGGGCCAAGAATGGCACGCATCACTTGGCCAGCATCGCGGTGGTCGCTCCGGGCATCGACGCAGTGTTGATTGTACGCAGCATAGCGACCGGCCGCGAGCAAATCGGCACCAGCACTGATGACTGATCGTGCACGGTCGAGCCCGCCCTGATCGGGGAAGAGTGCCTTCTCAGGGGTATCGCCATAGCCGATCCCATGATGGAACATGTCAGCTGTCGACACAACGACCGCATCACGGGCGATGGATGCAACCTCGTCGTACCCCGGCATGATTTGCGGAAATCCACCGGCAAGCCATGGATACACTTCGATCACACGCGGCATTTTTTTGCCATAATAATCCGCTGCGATCTCCCAAAGATATCGAAAGGTGAACATCGCATGGTCGAAGGCCCACTCGTCGCCGCGCGTGAATTCTGGTCCCTGTATCCCCCAGATCCGCTCAGCAGAAGGATTCCCGCCTGCTGCGACCCGGCGGCGGGCCTGCTCCATGTCATCACTAAACGCATGCAACACACTAATCGCCAGCACCGTATCGGCACCTGAATCGATACACGCATTGATAACGGCACTGATCTGCTTGGCACAATCCTGCACCCCTGCATGGGGGAACACCAGCCCACCACGGTCACGCAACACCGACGCCAAATTCCATTCGCGGGCAGCAGACAACATCGCGCGGGCACCACGAATCCCCATGGATGCATGCTCTTGGGCATATTGATGATTGATATCAATCCGTAATTGGTTGCGATCCATGGTAGATTCCCTTTCTCAGACGCATGCATGTAGTATAACGCAGCTCATTCCATTGCCAAGGAAGCTTTTTCCATAGAAAAACCGCGGACCATACGGTCCGCGGCTGTTTTACCATTGACTACTTCGTGAACGGCAGTATGCGCACATCTGCAGTCGATTGGACGCCCAAGTATGGTTGTGCGCTAAAGCCAATCAACGGCAACATAACCTCGGCCAATACCAGATGCAGAATGACCGACCCAATTGAATCTGATTTGCCGAATGAACGCAACAACTGACGCATCACGATGTAGGCAACGTAGAGGCAGACGAGCCCGGTTAACCCAAACGTGATCGGCGACAGCGCTGCACCAATCAGGAAATACCAGAACCATGCAGCAGGCAAGCCCGTGATATCGACCAATGTCTTGAAGTTGAGCAATGGGATAATGGCATAGAATCCTGGCTTGCCGGCCTTGGTAAACAACTTCCACAGACCAATCACCACAGCGATACCCAACACAAACCCAATGATTCCGCTGGCTGCGCCACCCATCAGTGATGCGCCAAAGTCTCCGTTCATAGTGTTTTCGTCCACGTGAACCTCCATATGAAATTATTGCAATTTGCGTGTTCAGTATAACTCATATTTGTGCAATTGCAAAAATATTTTTATAAAATTTTTTATTGTGATTATTTATGTAATGAATCATTATTACATTACCCAATTTGATAAAATTATATGGTGTTTACAGTTATATTTTTATATTCTAAAAAGTTTTGTTCACAAAAAAACGAGCCGTGTACACAACACGGCTCGCCGGAGGAAGCAGCTAGTTAATCCAAGGCAACGCAGGTACATCACTAGACTGTTGCGGACCGAGATATTGGGCATCGCTCATACCCAGTATTGGGAGAGTGATATACGCAAAAATCATGTTGATGATGACATTGCCGATGCTGTCGCTCTTGCCAAAGACGCGCATGAGTTGACGGAAAATGATGAACGTCAAAAAGAGGTTGACGAGACCAAAGAATCCCCCCGTCCACGTCGCCAAAATCCCTGCAATGATCGAATACCAAAACCATGTCACAGGGAGTCCGGTAATTTCGACCAAGGTATAGAGATTGAGAAAAGGGATGATTGCATAAAAACCCGGTTTGCCGGCTTTGGTGAAGAGCTTCCAGAGCCCAAACACTGCTGCCAGACCAAGGACAAAGAACACGACCAAACTTAGTCCACCAACGATGAAAGCGCCAATCACAGCATTCAAGCCTGACTCGTCCATACCGCCCTCCTCTATTTCATATTGTGTCTGTGTGTGTATGCCGCGAGTGTAGCGATTTGATTCAAAAAAGTCAATATCCCACCGAATCAGGTTGTTGTTACAATAGAAAGAGACAAACAAAGGAGCCATCATGCAGCACCAACCGACCCTTGATCACCGCGATGCAGATATCGCCATCCGCGCCATCATCGCCGAAATGACGAAACGCAACGTCTTGGGCGTCGTCGCCGTCGCAGACCTGCACGGCGAGTTAATTGCTTTGATGCGCATGAGCGGGGCGCAGCTCCAATCCGGCACCATCGCTACCAACAAAGCATTCACTGCTGCGCGGGCATGCAAACCGACGCGGGATATCGGACGCAAAATTCGCAGTGCCGATCAAGGATTCGATATCGCCTACTACGGCGATGCACGCTTCATTGGTTGGGGTGGTGGGATGCCGGTCATCGTGGGTGGACAGTGCGTGGGTGCTGTTGCGGTGAGCGGATTGAGCGAAGACGAAGACATCGAGCTCGCCTGCCTGGGCATTGCGGCTTTATTGCAGCAGAATGCGGTCTAAGGG
>CAIZHO010000313.1 GCA_903932805.1 uncultured Roseiflexaceae bacterium
GAAATCAGAAATCAGAAATCTTCTTGGCATATGAAGGAAAGCTGTTGGTGCGCTGGAGCCTAAAAGTACCCGAAGACAGACCACAACCCCTGAACTCTTACCTCTGATAACTGATAACTGATAACTGATAACTGATCTCTGCCCCTACCGTAGTTGTTCACGGATATGACGTATCGCCAACACCGCAAACATAACAATGAGTAACAGCGTAAACACATCGAACCGGCCGGTCAACAGCCTGAATCCGTAGACCATCCCGCATGCCACTCCGACGCCGATAGCGGCGGCGATGACGAGCGGCCGGCCACGTTTATTGAGCAGACGGGTCACTGTCGTGACGACGAGATTGCCGGTCAAAATGCCGGCCGCGAGGAACAGGAAAGGCCCAATAAACGGGAAACGCACGATGAATGACGCCAGCATGATGGCAATACCGGTCAGCGACACCGCAAAAAAGAACGTCAACACGTGATGGCCTAATCGGCTTTTGTAACGATCGGGGAGACGGGCATGTTTGCACTTGTCGCAAATTTGTCCGACCGCCGTCATCGTTGCGCAACGGGCGCACATCGGTTGGTCGCAGCTGATGCAGCGGAGCAGGGCAATCGCCTCGGGGTGGTTGGGGCAATACACGGTGATCGGTTCGGCAACCAACTCGGGGATGACCGGCAAATCGGTCGAAATCCCTGATTGGGAAATCACATCTGCCGCTGCCTCGAGTTCGAGATTGATCGTCTCGGGGATACGCGTCACCGGTACAATTGTCACCCCTTGGAGGAGCATCGCTTGGGTCGCTTGGAGTGCCTCGGTGATAGCCGCGTCGTCTGGTGCGATGCGTTGGGCCCGTGCAAGGATACGTTCACGTTCCATCAACACCGGCAAGAGCTTGGCCAGCGACAAGTACGCGGTCAGATTCTTGGGGTTTTGGGCAATCTGTGCACGGTAGTAATTGCGTGCACCGACGGTGTCGTAGCGACTATTCGTCTGCGCGGGGGTATCTTCAGATTGTTGGGGGGTGGTCTCATCGGACATGACAATCCCTTATGGTGCAACACGTTCCGCGCGGTTATCGTGGCAGATGCGTCTGGAGGAACTTCATTTTGTCTTGTGTCTGGAACGTACCGCCGCCCTCGTGATTGTTGTACTGCCAGACACTGATCTGCTTGGGTGCGGTCCAGGAGTTGTATGCCGCATAGACGGTCGACGGTGGACAAATGTCGTCCATCATGCCGACCGAAAAGAGCGCGGTGGCCTTGGCGCGTTTGGCGAAGTGTATGCCATCGAAGTAGTTCAGCGTCGCAAAAACCTGTTCGACGTTGTATCGGTGGGTCTTGAGATAGCGGCTTATCTCGCCATACGGGTCAGAGTTGGTAATCTCGGTAGCTCGGCGATAGTGGCACAAGAACGGCACATCCGGCATCGCGACACGTACATCGGGCATCAGGCCTGCTGCTGCAATCGAAATCCCCCCGCCTTGGCTGCCACCGGTGACGGCGATGCGTGACGCGTCTACCGCGGGATGACTGCGGGCTGCCTCGATGGCTCGGACGGCATCACAGAAGACACGCCGATAGTAATAGCTCTCTTTGCGAGCGATACCGCGGGTCATAAAGCCCGGATGATGCGGGTTGGAGCCGTCGAGTTCTGGATCGGGGGTGTCGCCTTTGCTCCACGAACTGCCTTGCCCGCGGGTGTCCATCACCAAGTGCGCGTAGCCGCGGCTCGACCAGACCAAAAAGTCGTTGGGGAAGCTGCGACCGCCGCCGTAGCCGAGGTACTCGACCACACAGGGGAGCGTCCCACTACGCTGCTTGGGCAACAAGAACCAACCTTTGATCGGTTGACCACCCCAGCCGTTAAACGTCACATCGTAGACGTCGACCGTCTGATAGCCATCTTCGACCGGCACGAACTGTGCGTTGAGTGCATGACTGCGCGTCAGTGCCAAACTCGCAGCCCAGAATGCATCGAAATCTGCAGGCTCGGCGACGTCGGGTCGGTACTGCTCGAGCTGGCTACGGGGCATATCAAACAATGCCATGGGTGGGCTCCTTTGCATATGCGTGGAATTCGAAGACGTTCTTATGATTGTATATCGTAACGCCAGGCGACTTCGGTCGGTAACCAGCCCAAATCAGCAAACTGTAAGACTTGTGGAACCTGAGGAAGTCGTTCAAGCACCGTCGAGACTGGCACCTCAACAAAACCCATGTGTGCCCAATACTCTTGTGCATCGGTACTAAAGCAGTAGACCGCGTCGATGCGGTGCACCAGCGCGGCGTGGAGGATCTGCGCGACCAGCATCCGGCCGACGCCGAGCCCACGGAAGGGCTCGCACACCAATGCACTGCGGAGCAACCAATCACGGATGCCGAACTCGGCACCAATCACGCCATGGATGGCATCGCTGTCGTCGACCGCCACATACCAGAAGCTCGGAGCATCAAACACCGGGGCGACCATCCCGCAGTGCGTCAACAGAAATGCAATTGTCGCGTGGTCTGCGCTGGTGGCCAGACGAATCTGATAGCTCACAACTCTTTTCTCCAGGCAACCTCGTCGGCTAGCCATCCATTTGCCCTGAACTGCCCAATCTGCGGTGCATTGGGCACATGGTTGCTGAGCTCAGTCACACTGACGATCGAGAATCCCCGTCGTTCCCAGTAGTCACCGACGTCGGTGCCAAAACAAAAAAGTGTTGATACCCCTGCGTTCTGGGCGGCATGCGTGACGGCGCCGACCAATGCCTTGCCGACGCCGTTGCGTTGCGCTGGAGCGGCGACCACTGCGCTACGGAGGAGCCAACACGCACCATCGGGTTCGACCCCTATAGCACCGATGACCGTGGAGTCAGGGCCAGTTGCCACCCACCACAGACTGGGTGGGGCAAAGAGTGCGGGCACCATCTGTGCTTCGGCGAGGAGTTGCGTGATTGCGGCGTATTCAGTGGGCTGCGCAAGACGAATCGTAGGCATGGAGCGCGGTGCATTCTATGTTGTGTGGACCATCCCAGCGGGATGGGTCAGGGTGTCACTGTCGAGGATGATGGTATACGGACCGTCGTTCACAAGCGATACCTGCATTTCGGCACCAAACACGCCCGTTGCCACGGTGACACCCGCCGTGCGTAGTGTCTCTGCCATCGCCACGCAGAGCGGTTCGGCCACTGCCGGCGTTGCAGCGTGTGCGTAGCCGGGGCGTCTACCGCGACTGGTGTCGGCGTAGAGGGTAAACTGCGACACCAAAAGCACTGCGCCGCCGCTGTCGACGAGCGAGATGTTGGGTTTGCCGCTGGCGTCATCAAAGATGCGCAGTTCGAGGATTTTTTTGGCGATCTGAACCACCTGCAGTGGGCCGTCGCCATGACCAATCCCCAACAACACCACCATCCCACGATCGATTGCGCCGACGCGGACCCCGGCGACAGCGACGGCAGCGTGGCTGACGCGTTGGATGATTGCACGCATAGGAGTGGACCTCCGCTGTTATTCGTCGTCTGCTGTGGTCGATTGTTTGCGGCTCGGGGCTGGGCCGAGGGCCGCCTCGATGGCGTCGTAGACCGACCGTGCCTGCAAAATCTGCATGCCCTCGATGTGCAATGGTGCTTGTAACGGCGGGCAGACTGCTCGGCGGAACCCCAATTTGGCTGCCTCACCCAAGCGCCGTTCGAGCTGTGACACGCCA
>CAIZHO010000314.1 GCA_903932805.1 uncultured Roseiflexaceae bacterium
CGTATCTGGGCCGAGGTCACACGTATCAGCACCCCTGCGGCGACGTTCTATAGCATGCACCTGCTCCGAACCGGTGCGCACAGTCCACGGTTGCTCGGGCTTGGGGGCATCACGCTCTTTGGTGCTGACGACATCCCGTACGCACTCACCCACGCCGGCTGGTCACTCATCGACCGCCACCAGACCGGCATCGTCCAGACCATCCGGGCGCGACGGCGCTCCTAATACAGCGAGGATTCTATGGCCAAAGCAGAACTCTTGTTTGTCGGGACCGACACCGGGTTGCTCCAGTTCAGCAATCCGGGCGGCATCGGCCGTTGGCTCCGCAGTGGGCATTCGCTCCCTGGGAGCGACATTGTCGCAATCTGGGCCAATCCCGACGATCCGACACATGTGCTCTGTAGCGATGCCGAACACCTCTACGAAAGCACCGATGGTGGGCAACACTGGAGTGATCCCACCGAGCTCGGGATCACGGTTTTTGCTGCGTCACGGACGACCCCAACGACCATCCTGGCACGTACCGACAGCGACGCCATCATGAGTACCGACAGCGGGGCACAGTGGCGCCGTATCGGCACTGCCGAACGCATCTCGATGAGTAATGACTGCTTGGCTATCAGCACGGCGACACGCGCCCACACAAGCCCTGACGGCGGCACCAGCTGGCTGCCCGATGACCCGTGGGCATATCAGGTCGCCAGTCACGATGGGCTGCACACCGTCAGATGCACCATGACCGGCGACTGGGTTGTCGACGATACCCGCATCGCCGCACCACCAATCGCGATACGGTGTCTGGCCGTCTGCGCCGGCACCCCGGCACGCATCATCGGGAGCGATGGTGTGACCCTCTGGACCTATGAACAATCCTGGCAGCACACCCCTGATGCACCTGGGCTCGTCTGCATCGCACAGACACCCTACCACCCCGATCGGCTCTGGGGGGCTGATGCCCATGGTACACTCTGGTACACTACCACCCGCGGGAACCACTGGGAAGCCATGAAAACCCAATTAGGCACCATCCACACGATCATTCCTGCCCGCTTGTTGTAAGTGATTTCAGACAAACAACAGACGACGTCAATCTTGGCGGGCACTGTGCAAAAACTTTCATAAACTTTGACAAATACTTTGCAACATGGTACGGTATGCTATTGACGTTTAGCAGGGAAGGATGAAGACATGGAACCACCACCATCGCTCGTGCAACTCTCTGCCACACCTATTTTCAATACCAAAGCAGTCTCTATCGAGACTTCTGTGCCACCCGACACCTTCCGTGCTTGGGAGCGACGCTACGGCGTGCCCCGTCCACAACGCACACAAGGCGGCCATCGGCTCTACTCCGAACGCGATATCACCATCATCCGCTGGCTCCGCGATCGGACCGCCGAAGGGATGAATATCAGTCATGCAGTACTTTTGTTAACGAATGTCCTCGAAGAAGACGACTCCCTCATTTTGCCAAGTACGACGTCAACGCGCAGTCTCGATCAAATGGTGAGTGAACTCTCGCGTTCGCTCATTTCTTACGACTCGACAATTGCTGAGCGTATCTTGAGCGAAGCGTTCTCGATACACCAGTTTGAACACGTATTGCTTGAGCTGATTCAACCAACCATGGTTGAAATCGGCGAACTCTGGCATAACGGCACCATCAATATCGCCAGCGAACACTACGCCACCGAGTTTATCCGGCGCAAACTCTCGAGCCTGATCAATATCTTCGAATCAGTTGCCATGCACGAAACAATTATCGTTGCCTGTGCTCCGACCGAGCTTCATGATCTAGGCATCCTGTACGCGAGTTTGTTCCTCCTCCGGCGTGGCTACCGGGTGGTATATTTGGGTGCACGTGTACCCAAATCCGACTTGCTCGAAGCCGTTGCGAAAGTCAAGCCAGCCATGGTGCTCTTGTCTGCAACCACTATCGATGCTGCGATGGCTCTGCTCGATGTCGCACAAGCAGTCACCAAAGACTTCCCCACCGTCAAATTCGGCTACGGCGGTCGTATCTTCAATGTGAACCCAGAATTGCGCACCTCCATGCCTGGGTACTTTTTTGGACACGATGCACGTGAGCTTGTAGAGCAAGTGAGTAGTGTACTTGCAACGTAACTGCAGGTAATCACCAATCCAAAATCGCTATAATACATCCATACTTGCCGTCTATTCGTAAAAGACAATAGCACAGCGTATACCAACACACCCATGGTGAAACCGGGTGAGGAATTATATGGTCAGTAATCAACAAACGAGCGGCATTCTCCGTCCACCTGCAGGCGATGCAGCAGCACTGCTCGAAACCCTCAAACACTTCATCGAACACACCGAACATCATCGTCTGACGACCGCAAAGCACGTGATAACGCAACACGAACGCGATGCTGCGTACCGTATTTGTGACGAAATAACCCGACTCCACTCCAAAAGCTTTTACTTCGCTACCGCCCTCTTACCAGATACCAAACGTCGCGCTATCCGGGCACTCTATGCCTTTTGCCGGACCAGTGACGATATCGTCGATCAAGCAGCCGAGGGCACCGCTCCCCAAGCATTGGCGCATTGGGTGTCATTAGTACATAACCGTACCTCCCCGCCAGATAATCCTGTCTTGATAGCATGGAACGATACGGTCCTTAACTACGACATATCGCAAGAGCTCGTCGACGAGTTGTTGGCCGGTATTGCAATGGACTTGACGGTGACGCGGTACGAATCGTTCGAGGATCTCTGGCTGTACTGCTATCGTGTTGCTTCCGTGGTTGGCCTTATTTCGATGCAGATTATTGGCTATGTCGACGAAGCCGTCGATTATGCAGTCAAACTCGGTGTTGCCTTGCAGCTCACCAATATCTTGCGCGACATCGGCGAAGACGCCAATCGTGGTCGGGTATACATCCCCCAACAGGATCTGCAACGCTACGGACTCAGCGACGAAGACATTTTTCACCGCCGCCGGACACCACAATTCAAAGCCATGCTCCGATTCCAAAGTGCCCGTGCCCATGCCCTCTACGAAGCGGCTTGGCCTGGAGTGGGGATGCTCAATCCCGACAGCAGTTTGGCAATTGCCGCAGCAGCGACCATTTATCGTGGCATTCTCGATAGCATTCACAGTGCTGACTACGACGTCTTTACCAAACGCGCCTATGTGCCGCTCCTGCGCAAAGTAGGATTACTGATTAGTGCATATGCACGCCTCAAACGGGATTTTCAATAAGATGCAATCCAGCGCTGTACAATCAATGCGCAGGCACTCACCATCGCAGGGCTGGCCTCAATGGCCGTACCTCACGTTTCTGTCTATTCTCTTTTTTGGACCTCCCGTCGCAGCACTCTTCATTGCCACGGGAGTGCCCATCATGACCGACCTCGGGTGGTTGGCACGCAGCGTTTTGACCACCTACGTCTGCCCAACCCCGCTCAAAACATACGAACTGCTGGATGCACCTATGGCAGTGTGTACACGCTGTTGGGGTGCAACGATTGGGTTGTGGCTGGGCTGGTTTCTCAGCACACGTGCAACCCCTGCATGGGTGCAATCCTGGTTCACATTGCCTGTATTGCTACGATTTGTCACTGCGCTCGCACCCTTTGGATTATGGTGGCTCGAGATTCGATTTTGGCCGACCGCCTCGTATGAACTCCTCCTCGTGAACGGGGTGTTGGCGGGCATGACCGCTGGGATGTTCTTTTGTAGCATCTGGCCCGGCATGATTCGCCACAAATAACCCCCAGAAAGAACTCCTCGTGTCACAACGTATTGCCGTCACCGGGGCTACCGGCTTGATTGGAACCGCTCTTTGCCACGCGCTGATTGCACGTGGCGACACCGTCGTGGCCTTTAGTCGCAATCCAACCCAACGCAATCGCCTGCCTGCCACTGCCACTATTGCACCGTGGCTTCCCCATGACGCCCGTGCCACTGCGACTGCACTCCAGGGCTGCGACGCTATTGTCAATCTCGTTGGTGCTTCGATCGCAGGCACACGCTGGACCGACCGCTACAAAGATATCCTCTGGCAGAGCCGAGTCCCCGCTACCGCGAACCTCGTCGCAGCCTGTGCACTGCTCGATACACCACCGCACACGCTGATTTCTTCATCAGGGAGCGGCTATTACGGCTTTCGTGGTCATGCATTCCCCGTCACCGAAGATTCGCCGGCTGGCGACGATTACCTCGCCCGATTATGTGTGGCATGGGAATCAGCCGCAACCGCCGCTGAACAGCTCGGCATGCGCGTCGCAATCGTGCGCACCAGTGTGGTTCTCGACCCGGATGAAGGGGCACTCCCGCTGATGGCGTTGCCGTTCCGTCTATGGGTCGGCGGTCGTGTCGGTTCTGA
>CAIZHO010000315.1 GCA_903932805.1 uncultured Roseiflexaceae bacterium
ATACCAGACGGCGACTACAGCAGCCGCGAGTGTCCACACGAGCAGTGGCCAGAGCACCATGGTCCAGGGGTCTGTGCCGACCAGGCGGATGAGCTGCGACTGTGCGAGCACAAACGCGACACACACCGTGACCAACGGCAGGCAGAGTATGGCGAAAATCCATGGGCGCAGACGCGTCATATATATGCCTCAGAGACGTTGGTGGTCAGCAGGTGTCTATAATACGAATACTACAGTATTGTGAGTCTACCCTATGTTTTCGATTGTTGCCGGCATCAGTGCCGCGCTCTGCTACGGCATCAGTGAGTACGCTGGCGGTCGGGCGAGTACCCGCATCTCGGTGGTGCAGGTGCTCGTCATTGGCGAAGTCGTCGGCGCGCTCATCTTGTGGGGGATTGCCTACTCCCTCGGCGAACCGCTTCTTGCTACCACCAATATCGCCGTCGCGATAGCTGCCGGGTTATGCGGTGCGATCGGCGTGGCAGCGCTGTATCTGGGTATCGCCGCCGGCCATACTGCCATCACCGCCCCCGTGTCGGCCGTGCTGGCGACTATGCTCCCGGTGCTGTATGGGATCGGCTCTGCCGGTATCCCATCGCTGACGGTCATGGCAGGCATCGGGTTGGGCATCGCAGCCATCACGCTGAACTCATTTGCGGGACCACGCACGGGCAATCGTGGCGTGTGGGAAGGGCTCATCGCCGGTGTCGCGTTCGGGGTGTACTTTATTTTGCTGACACACATCAGTACGGGCGATGCGGTGTATGCGCCGCTGGCACTGAGCAGGAGCACCGCAATGCTGGTGACCATCCCCTGGCTGATTGCCCGGCCGGGCGGGCGGCCGTCGTGGGCGGGGGTTGGGTTGGCAGTGGTGGCGTGTGTGTTCGATATCGGTGCGGCAGTGATGTTCTTTTTGGCGGCGCGCTATGGCCGACTCGATGTGGCCAGTGTGCTCGCCTCGCTCTACCCGGCAGTCACGGTACTGTTGGCAGCGACCCTGCTGCGTGAACGCATCAGGGTGGTGCAACGCTGGGGCCTCGCATTGACCCTGGCTGCCACCCTCCTGATTGCCCTCTAGAGGGCCAGCGTCTGTTGCTGTCCAGCGCCGCGCACGCCTTCGTGCGCGAGCAACCAGGCTTTGCGTTGCAGGCCGCCTGCGTACCCCGTCAGTGCGCCACTCGCGCCGATGACCCGATGACACGGCAGAATGATGGCGATCGGGTTGAGCCCATTGGTACGGCCCACGGCACGCGTCGCGGCAGGCTTGCCGATGCGCGCGGCCTGCTGACCGTAGGTGGCGGTGTGGCCGGCAGGGATGGTGCGCAAGGCCTGCCAGACGGCTTGCTGGAAGGGGGTCCCGCCGGTTTCGACCTTGATATCGTCGACCGCCTCGAACGCGCCAGCAAAGTATGCCTGCAAACGACTGCGGAGCTCGAGCGGGTCATCGGCATCGCGCAGGGTATATGCGCTGCCGTAGCGAGCCCGCAACAAGCGGTGCATCCGCGCCTCGTAGTCGCTGTAATCGAGGAAGTGGACCGCCTGTGCCGTACAGACGATGAGCAGTTCACCAACGGGCGACGGCATCCGCAAAAAGTCGAAGTGCGTCATAGACCATCCTATTGGGCGAATTATTGCCCTCATCATACACCGCGGCTCTGGCGTCGTCGTGCGGATTCTTGTGCACTTCGTCGCAGCAGGCACTTATACACTGCTCATCCACCCTTGGTACAATCGTTGCATTGTTGATAATCCGAGAGGGAGTACCGCTCCATGCGTTCGTTGTTCACTTTCCGCATCCCGCTCTGGTTTGTGATGCCGCTGCTGGCGGTATTGAGCGTGGCAATGCTGGCCATTGGGTATTATGCCGCGACGCGGTTGTCGACCCCCTGCCCGTTGGCTGCCGAAGACTGTCAGAAGCTCAACCGCCTGTATGCCGCCTGGGACCTCATCAAAGAAAACTACGTCGATCCCGAGGCAGCCAATACCGATGCCCTCGTCGACGGTGCAATTACCGGACTCGTCGACAGCCTGGGCGACAAAGGGCATAGCCGCTACATGTCACCCAAAGACGCCGCCCAAGAGCGCGAAGCGCTGGACGGCACCTTCGAAGGCATCGGCGCCTACCTCAGTGAGCGCGAAGGCTACGTGATTATCGCCGCTCCCATCGAAGGCGCACCCGCCGAGAAAGCCGGCGTGTTGCCGGGCGACCGCATCTTGACCGTCGACGGCGTCGATATGAAGAGTGCCACCATTAGCGAATTGCAGTCCAAAGTGCGCGGCCCGAGCGGCACGACGGTGGTGCTCGAGATCCTGCACGAAAGCGGTGAGACCGAGACTATCTCGATTGTCCGGCAGAGCATCGACATCCCCAGTGTGACCTGGAGCATGTTGCCCGGCAACGTGGCACACATCCACCTCAACCAGTTTTCGGCACAGGCCAACGACGACATGCGCACCGCGGTGCGGGCAGCCCAAGCGGGCGGCGCAACGGCGATTATCCTCGACCTGCGCAACAATCCGGGCGGCTACGTCGACCAGCTGATGAGCGTCGCAGGGCAGTTTTTGCCGACCGACAGCACCGTCCTGATCGAAGAGACCCGCGACAAGACGCGGACCCCGTATACCACCGACGACACCCCGTTGGTGCCCGATTTGCCCATGGTGGTGCTCATCAACAGCAATAGCGCAAGCGCCGCCGAAATCCTCTCGGCTGCATTGCAATACGCCAAACGGGCCTACCTCATCGGTGAGCCGACCTTCGGTACCGCGACCGTGTTGCGCCCCTTTGACCTCGACGCCGGCGCCCAGATCCGCTTGGGTACGACACAGTGGTTGACACCGAGCGGCGATGTGGTCCGTGGCGTGGGTATCAAACCCGACGAGATTATTGTGTTGGCCAATTTGTCTGACACCCTCAGCCCCAAACTGGCTGCAGCCCTCAGTGCCGACGAGCTCCGCGCGAGCAAAGATA
>CAIZHO010000316.1 GCA_903932805.1 uncultured Roseiflexaceae bacterium
ACCGGTCGCGATGGCATCCACGGTGCGACATTTTCGTCCATCGAGCTGACGCATACCACTGCCCAAGAAGCAGGCAGTGCGGTCCAGATTGGCGATCCCATCACCGAAAAGAAGCTCATCGACATCGTCATCCAAGCCCGCGACGCCCGTCTGTACAGCGCGATCACCGACTGCGGCGCTGGTGGGCTGTCATCGGCAATCGGTGAAATGGGGGAGCAGACCGGCGCACGGGTCGAGCTGACGACCGTCCCACTCAAATACGCCGGGTTGCAACCGTGGGAAATTTGGCTTTCCGAAGCCCAAGAGCGCATCGTCATGGCCGTTCCGCCAGCGCACCTACCAGCCCTATTGGCCATGTGTGCCGCCGAGGAAGTCGAAGCCACCGCGGTGGGCACCTTCGACGGGAGCGGTCGGCTGACGGTTACCTATGAGGGCCGTAGTGTTGTCGATGTCGACATGCACTTCTTGCATGACGGTCGCCCCCAGCGCACACTGACTGCGACCTGGCAGGCTGACCAGACCCCAGCCCCAGCCTGGCACCCACAGCCGCATGCAGACGTCATCGCTGCGCTCCTCAGCCATCCCAACATCGCCAGTCGCGAGCAGATTATCCGCGGCTACGATCACGAGATCCAAGGTCGCACGATTATCAAACCGCTGGTCGGCGCACAGAGCGACGGCCCGGGTGATGCAGCGGTACTCCAGATCCACCCGCAGACGATGACCGGGATAGCCATTGGTTGCGGTATGGCTCCGCAGCTCAGTCAATACGACCCATATTGGATGGCGCTGCTGTCGATCGACGAGGCGATGCGCAATGTCGTCGCTGTCGGCGCAGACCCCCAGGCATGCGCAATTCTCGACAACTTCTGCTGGGGCGACCCCAAGCAGGCTGACCGGATGGGGGCACTCACACGGGCTACTGCGGGGTGCCACGACGCAGCCGTTGCCTACGGGACCCCGTTTATCTCGGGCAAAGACTCGCTCAACAACGAATACCGCAACGCCCAGGGCGTACGCACGGCGATCCCTGGCACATTGCTGATCTCGGCCATGGCATATCACCACGATATACGGCACGCACAGACCAGCGACTTCAAAGCCGCCGGCAATGCCGTCTATATCGTTGGTATGACCGATGCCGCGATGGCTGGTGCACATGTCAGTCGCATCGTCGGTGCGGTGCCCGGCAGTGATTGGCGCATCCCGCAGGTCGATCTCGCACGGGCACCACAGACGCTGACTACCCTTCATCATGCCATCCAACAGGGCTTGGTAACGAGTTGTCACGATCTGAGCGAAGGCGGATTGGCCGTGGCCGTGGCCGAAATGGCGCTCGCCGGGCGACTCGGTGCAGATATCGACCTCGATGCGCTCCCCGCGCACTGCGACTCGGAGTGGGTACGTCTGTACAGCGAAAGCCCCACCCGCTTTGTGGTCGAAATCGCCCCTGCAAACGAGGCAGCGTTCGCTGCCGCATTGGCAGGCATTCCGCATGCGCGGATCGGCACGGTCTCGGCGCGGCCAGAGGTCACATTCACGCGCCAGCAACAGGTCATCGCATCGCTCAGCGTCGCCGCCATCGTCGACGCCTTTCATACGGACATCCTATGACACCCAGCAACGAGTTCGATACATTTATTGCGTACCTGATGACCACCCTTCCTGAGCTCGACGAGTCCATCACCGATGTCCAGCAGGTGGGTACCGACATCGTCGTCGTCCGTGGTGATACCTCGCTCCCCATCGCCATCGAGCCCTTCGAGCGGGCGTACCGACGGCGTCCCGATGCGATTGATGCCGTCGTCAGCACCTTGTTGCGCGTCAGCAAAGGCGAACAGGGCGTGCCCGACTTGGGCTATCAGACGATTGCCGAACTCATCGTCCCACAGCTCAAACCAATCGCACTGCTCGTCGATATGGTCGATCGCGGTGCCGAACCAATCATCTATCGGCTCTTTTTGGCAGATTTGATTCTCACCTATGCCATCCGCGATCGCGGCCGATTGTCGTATTTGACCGAGACCCAAATCGAGCGCTGGGGCGTCAGTGAGCAGACCATTCACGAACAAGCGATGCGCAATCTGACCGCCAAATCCCAAGACATCCCGTATCATCTGGCCGGCAAGGGGTCGCAGCAAGTCGTGATTTTCAATGTCAATGATGGACTCGACGCCGCCCGACTGTTGCTCCCCGACCTCATCCAACAGGCGGCCCGTAACATCCCCGGTAACCTCGTCATCGGTATCCCCAACCGCGATTTCATGGTTGTGTGTAGTGACGACGACCCCGATCGCGTCACCGCGGTAGCGCTCCAAATTACTCAGGATATGCGTCAACACGCCCATGGCCTCACCACCAGTCTGTTTACCATTACTGATGGTGAAATCCGAGATTACAAAGGCGTGTAACACCGTAGGAAAGAGGATTCCCCTATGGAAATCATCCTATTCCTCGCCACTGCTGTGGTTTTGCTGTTGTGCGGCTCCATCGGCATCAGTACCCGTTCCCCGGTCTTTCTCATTGTCGCCCTCACCGCGATGTTCGCAGGCTTGGGCACCCCCCTGTGGCACCTCCTTTACGGGATTGCCTACGACCCGTCACTGTCGACCATCATCGGCGACCTCGTGCCCACAATCACCCTGTATGGCGGTTGGGTTATGGTCTTCCCGACACTGGTCATCTTTATGGGGCTGCGCCGTCAGTTCGGTGAATACGGGAGTCTGCAATCGTGGGCCGTTATCGGCGGCATGTTGATCTATTTTTGGGTTATTGAACTCCTCGGCGTGCAAACAGGACTGTGGTCGTACGACAACGAAATCGCCGCATTGGGCGTCCCTTTTTCGTTGCTCCTCGCCCTCTTGCATACCTTCTGCGCAGCAGCCATGTTACGAGTGTTGTTCGAATACTGGCGGCAACCGTTGCTCGTGACGTTACAACTCGTCCCCATCTGGATCGGCCTGCAATTGCTGACGTACGCCCTTATTGGTGCCCCGTATTATGCAATGTCCTACCTTTCGACCAACGAATTGCTCACCAGTATCGGTCTGGTTTGTAGCCTCGGTCTGATAGGCTGGGGCTTTGTGATTATTGTGAACGGGTTCGTCAATCTCAAAAGTGCGTATGGTCAAACTGCCCGATTCGTGGTCCCCACTGACCCTGCCGATATGCAATAGAAAGCCCCACGTGCAGGCACATCGGCATGTGCGCACGTGGGGAACCTCATCAACTGGTCGTGTTAGCCGCGGCGCCGACAGACCGCGATGCCATCGCGGATGGGCAAAATGACGGACTCGAGATCGATGTGGTGCATAATCGCCCGATTGAATTCTTGAATGCCGCGGACGATGGGGGCAGCCTCGCGTTCGTCTTCGAGCACCAGGGCATTGCAGAGCACATTGTCTGCCACCAGAATCCCGCCTCGTCTGAGCAAAGGGACGCACATCTGGAGTGCTTGCAACGCTTCTTTTTCGTTGTTTAGATGGCGCAGAATGTCGAGAAAAATCAAATCGAACGGTCCACGCATATTGGCGAGTTCTTCGAACCAATCGCCTTCGTGGATCGAAAAACGATCGCTGTACCCGGCCTTGGCGACCCATTCGCGTGCCCGCGTATAGCGTAGGGGATCCTTTTCGATGGCGGTCAGGCGCCCTTCGGGGTTCTGGACCAATGCCCGCAACAGCCAAATCGCAGCATACCCCGTTGCAGTGCCTATCTCGAGGGCATGTTGGACGCCACTCGTACGGGCCAACATATAGAGGAACTGGCCTTCGACCGCTCCGACCAGTGGCCAGCCACTTTCGCGGCCGATACGTTCCATATCGTTGAGTGGTGAGGGGCGCGGGGGCATCAGACTGGCGAGATATTCTTCGATCTCAGAATTGGTAATGTCATCACGCATCCCAGACTCCTTCCGTATGTCCGCTGGGTATTCAGCGCCGATTGTACCACATCCCCACGGCTAGGGTATAATCCATGTGTTGTGTTCCGAAAGGGTCCGTATGAATACCGATGCCTCGATGCCGCGTTACGATCGGATCGTCTCTCTCGTCCTGCTGGTGCTCCTCGGGATGGCAGTGGTGTTCCTTGTCGATATCAATCCCAATATCATCCGGGCACAACTCGGGGGCGACCTGCCGGTCATCACCGTGTCGTGGGTCATCCTGGCAGCCATCGTGATTTTGACCAGCACCGCTGCAGACTTGTTTACACGCGACCACCCCCAAGTCCACGCACGTCCGTTGTGGCTGGTGGATATCCGGTTCACCGTGGTTGAACTAGCACCCGGCTTTTGGATTCTGCCTGCATATGCGGTGATTACGTCGTTTACGTTTTTTCGCCTATTCAGCTCTGGTCTGCAGATGTTTGCCTTTGTGTTGGCACTCATTGCCACAGGGGTGTTGCTGTTGGCGGCGCTGATTGCCCAACACTACTCGATGGATCGTCAACCCGAAGTGCGCCAAATTGCCTTGATGGTGCTACAGGGCTTGGCCCTGCTGATGGCGTTCGGATTGTTCAGTGCGATCTACTATGCCCGCATGCGCACGCTCTACTCGGCCGTATTGGTCGGTAGTTGCGGTGCGTTACTGGCCTATTCACAATTGCAGTGGACGCAGACGCGTGCAAACCTCGGCCTCTTGTCGTTTATGGTCGGGTTAGTGCTTGCCCAAGCGCTCTGGGCACTCAATTATTGGGCTGCGCCATTTTTGCTCGGCGGTGCGATGCTCCTGGTGATTTTCTATGTCGTGACCGGTATGCTCTCTAATGCCCTGACCGAGAATCACACGAACCGACCGTACTGGGAGTATGGCATCATCGGTGCGATCCTCATGTCGTCGATTATCTTCTCGGTGGTCTAGTCCACGCAACAGATGCGCCCCTGGCATATACCAGGGGCGCGTTTTTTGTGATTCGATCCTCTGGTTCAGTCTAGAGGACGTACTCGCTGATGACCCGATTGAGTTTGACAATGTCGAAGCTTCCGTTGATTTCGAAGCGGATCTTGCCCACTTCGCTGATGCTCAGTTCGAGCTCACAACTCAAATCGAGGAGCGCTGCAGTAATCACTGAAAACATGTTGATTTTGCGATACGGGACACTCGTGTAGTCGATTTTCTTGCCGATCAACCCTTGGACGTTTGTGGCAATGATGCGCTTGTTGGTGAACACAACCTGGTCACGGACCGTCTTGAACACCATCACGGCTTCTTCACCGGTCACCAGAAAGCTCGCAATGGTGGGCATTAGGTCTGCAGGTGCAATCGGACT
>CAIZHO010000317.1 GCA_903932805.1 uncultured Roseiflexaceae bacterium
ATCATCGAAGCAGACATCGGTCCCATGGACGTTGCGACCGCACGCGAACTGCATGCCATGATGGTCGAAGCAGCCATTCATCATTGCACGGCAAACAACCCCCGCTGTACCCGTAGCGGGGCTGTCCGACGGTTTGTCGATCCCCGCAAATGTCAGCATCACTGCCCGCCGTGCACTGGATGCCCCGCTGCCTCGCTGTGTCAGCACCACCTAACCATTGGATGATGCTGACGTGGGGGTAAATGCCAACTCCCACGCATATGTTCCATCCCCGCGGGCAACACCATGCCAAATCCCCGCGGTCGGGGATTTGTTCCCATAATCATAGGTGTGACCATTCAGATCAATCTGCCCCTGAGTGGTGACTTGGAGCGTCGCAAGGACACAACACCCATGCGTCACCAATAAGACTCGTTGCAGGTTGTGCGCGTGGATGGTATCGAGGAAGCCCGTCACACGGCGTGTGACTGACGCATGATCTTCACCGGGACCGCCTTCGCGCAGACCTTCGACATATGCAAACGGCGCAACGACGTGTTCACTCACAATTGCGGCTGTTTGGCGTGTCCGTGCAAATGGTGAGACATACACAGCGCTGATGGTGTGCTGGGCCAGCCAACGTCCTGCCTGCAGGGCTTCGCTCCGTCCGACCGCGGTGAGTGGTGGTCCTGGGACGATGTTATACGGCACCCCACTGGCCCGGTCTGGTGCTGCGTGGCGCAGCAGATAAATCTCTTGTACCATGATGCTGACCTCTACTTTCGCACCATATTGTACCCGACCCAGGAGGGATTATGCACCACCAACGCCTGATTGGACGTACTGCCATCGTTACCGGGGCCGGCCGTGGGATTGGCCGTGCCATTGCGCGTGCATATGCACACGAAGGCGCCCGAGTGGCTCTGGTGAGTCGGACCCGCGAAGAACTTGAACAATTAGCCACAGAAATCCGCACCGCAGGCGGTGACGCGCTGTGCTTCACGTGTGATGTCCGCGATTCATCTGCGGTCAACAACGTGGTCGATGCAGTCGTTGCCCAGTGGGGAACCATCGATGCGCTCGTCAATGCCGCGGGCATTCCAATGGTATCGCCTACGGTTGAACTCTCCGACGAACGGTGGCAACAGGCACTGGATATCAACCTCAACGGGACGTTTTTTTTCTGTCGCGCAGTCGGGGCAGTGATGCTCAAACACCAGTTCGGCACCATCGTGAACATCGGCTCGTTACATTCGTTCCAAGGCATACCGATGCGTGCTGCATATGCAGCATCGAAAGGTGCTGTGCTCCAACTCACCCGATCTTTGGCAACCGAATGGGCACCGCACGGCGTACGTGTGAACTGCATTTCACCGGGGTGGATCCGTACACCGCTCCAAGATAGTCTCGTCGCACAAGGCAAACTCGATCGTGCACCGATTATTGCGCGGACTCCGGCACGGCGTGTCGGAGAAGTCGCCGATATTGCAGGCCCAGCGGTTTTTCTTGCGAGTGACGAAGCCAGCTTCATCATCGGTGAACAACTCGTTATCGATGGCGGGTGGGGCGTGTACGGCTTTTTGTAGAAAATGAATGCGATGGGAATTGCTTGTATGCATTTCGAGAAAACCGTCTTTAGGACATCCAGCGCTGAGCAAATTCTTCGACACGCATCCGTAAATCATCGCGGACACGCCGGAACTCCTGCACATCATTGCGGGTCGCAGGGTCTGGCGTGCTCCAATGATAGCGCTCACTCTGCACAAATCGTTCGTCACTGACCGACCGCGTGCTATCACAGACACTCACCACCGCTGTGGGGTGCACCGCCACGTGCGCGAGCGCAGTCGGTTGTGCTGTTGCGAGATTGATACCCACCTCTTGCATCACCGCGATGGTCAACGGATGAATGGGACGTACATCGACACCCGCACTGAGTGTGTGCACCGTTGCAGGGAGTAATGCCCGCGACCAAGCAGCAGCTATCTGCGAACGAGCGCTGTTGGCACGACAGATGTACAGCACGAGAGCGTCGGCGTTGCCTAGCGCTGCACGTGGACGGACATCACCAAACAACCCTTGTAAACGGTTCAGATATGTGCGAATGGGCGCTGCAATCCGGCGGTAGTAGACTACTCGTGCATCGTCTTCGCTCCGCGTCCCTATGAGGACACCAGCGAGAACCATTTGTTTTATGTGATACGATGCCGCGCTTGCTGGTAAGCCCATCATCTGGGCAATATCGTGCGCAGTGACGTCACGATCACGCAACGCATCGAGCACTGCGACGCGCTTTTCGTCAGCCAGAATTTCTGCAACCGTTACCTGCATGTGATGTTTCTCCTCACTGCCATCCTATCACACCTTGACAGAATTTCAAATGCATTTTATTATTTCAAATATATTTGAAAGAAAGGCCGAGACATGGTACGGATCGGAATCAACGGCTTTGGTCGTATCGGACGGTTGGTGCTCAGGCAAGGGGTTACTGATCCCGGGATCGCGTGGACCCACATCAACGAGCCAAACTGTGATGCGGCTATGTGTGCGTATCTGGGCAGCTACGATAGTGTACACGGGCGAAACGCCCATCCGATGACCGTCGTCAATGAAGGACTGCAGAGTGGCGGGCATACCATTAGCCTGTCGCACAACAAAGATATTCAACCGTCAGATTGGGCATCGTGTGACATTGTGTTGGAGTGTAGCGGCAAATACCGCACCGCACAGAGCCTCGAGCCGTTTTTTGCTGCAGGCGTCAAAACCGTCATTGCAGCAGCGCCCATCAAAACCGGTGCGCAGAATATTGTGATGGGTGTCAATCAGCATCGCTACGACCCAACCCTTCATCGGGTAGTGACCAATGCATCATGCACCACCAACTGCTTAGCACCGGTTGCCCATGTCATCCACGAGCAGATTGGGATTCGCCATGGCATGATTACCACCTTGCACTGCATGACCAACACGCAAAGTGTCGTCGACAAACCGAGCAAAGATGTGCGCCGTTCGCGGAGCGCATCGGTCAACATGATCCCGACGACTACCGGTTCGGCCTCGACCATAGGCCTCATCATCCCCGCACTCAACGGCAAACTCGATGGTGTGGCAGTGCGTGTCCCGATGTTGGGAGCGTCCTTGACCGACTGTGTCTTTGAAGTAAGCAGACCCACTAGCGTTGATGAAGTGAACACCATTCTCTCGGAGGCAGCCACGTCTGCTGGTCTTGTGGGAATTCTTGGATACGAGGCAAATCCGCTCGTTTCGAGCGACTATCGCAGCGACACCCGTTCGGCAATCGTCGACGCTGCGAGCACTATGGTGACCGCAGGCACACAAATCAAGATTCTCTCATGGTATGACAACGAAATGGGCTACAGTCAACGGATGGTAGAGCTGACGCACTATATTGCACAGCGTCAAGGCTTGCTATGAGGCTACCTGATACTGCTCGATCAGCTACCGCCTATAGTTTGCTCACCCTGAGTGATGGTGCGCTGCGGATGCTTGTGCTTTTTCACTGCGCGTCTCTGGGCTATTCGGCACTCGATCTCGCCGTCATTTTTGCGGGGTACGAGGCAGCCGGGGTGGTCACCAATGTTGTAGCCGGTCGTGTGGCCGGCCGATTGGGGATGCGCACCACGATGACGGTCGGGTTGTTGCTCCAAACAGTCGTATTGCTGATACTGGCTATATCACCCGTGTTCCCTGCTGTGTGGGTACTGTTTGTGTTGCAAGGCGCTGCAGGGATCGCCAAAGACTTGACGAAAGTCAGTGCGAAAAGCACCGTTACGGTCAATACAGGTGACGGTCAGCTCTTCAAACTCATTGCACTGGTCACTGGTGCCAAAAATGCAGTCAAAGGATTCGGATTCTTTTTGGGCGCTGGGCTCTTGTGGGCGATCGGTGCACAGCTCACGCTGATTGTGCTCGCGGTCGGTGTCGGTATTGGAGTGCTTCTCTGCGTCGGGCAACGAGAAAATCCGACAGAGGCGTCTCAAACGCACCGTGAAGGACTCTTGTCGCGCATTGCGTCGGTGAATATCCTGTCTATTGCACGTTTGTTTCTCTTCGGCTCACGCGATATCTGGCTTTCGATTGGTATGCCCCTGTTTTTTGCTGCCGCACCGGGTTGGGGATTCTGGCAGAGCGGCGCTGTCATGGCAGGCTACACGATCGCCTATGGGGTGATCCAAGCCATCACGCCGCGCATCCTCAACGGGCGCCCCGCTCCTGCGGGCGGCACAACTGCACTTATCACTGCAATTCCGATCGCGGTGAGTGGTGCGGTCGCTGCGGCCGTCTGGGCAGGGTTCTTGCCCGTCTGGGGGATGGTCGCGGCTATCGGCCTGTACAGTGCGGCTTTTGCAGTTGTTTCTGCGCTTCACTCATACCTGATTGCAGCGTATGCGCAACAAGCGAACGTCGCCAAAAACATTGGACTCTATTACAGCGCAAACGCACTGGGGCGACTATGTGGGGTATTGATTTCCGGTTTTTGTTATGTCAATTGGGGCATTGTCGGGTGCCTCATCGGCGCTACGCTGTTTGCGCTCCCGGCAGTGGTATGCGCAATTCCCCTCCCTGCACCAGCGGGTACCATCCGGGTCAAAGCGGCGGCAGAATAAAACCCCTCGTGCACGTGGCTCGAGGGGCGCTGTGGCGGGCATTTGAGTCGGTGGCTAATCGTGCTTGTCGGTGTACGGCAACAACGAAATCAAAGCCCCTGAAATCACATAGCTCGCTGCAGAGAGTATCAACACCCACGTGAACGAACCACCAGCGGTAATCGTACCACTCAACACAGACGCACCAGCCCACCCTAATGACCACGACAAGCTGCTCATACTGGAACTCGTGCCGCGCTGCCGGAGTGGGACCGTTTGCAT
>CAIZHO010000318.1 GCA_903932805.1 uncultured Roseiflexaceae bacterium
CCATCGTGTTGGCGGTGATTACGCATGGGGCGTGGACGTCGATCGAGATATCACCGCCTGCAGAATGCGCGCTGACGGTCGACTGCGCAGTAATCGACAGTTCGATATCGCCGCCGGCGGTATGTACGTCGCCTTCACCAGCGATGACGGCCTCGATGTCGCCGCCCGCACTGTGGATACGACACCGCTGCGCGATTGCATCTGACGTGTCGACGTCGCCGCCCGTGGTCGTGAGATCCAGACGAGCAAAGCGACCGACCAGGGTACAGTCGCCGCCGGTTGCGTTCAACGTCACGCTACTATCTGTCGGCAAAAACACGTCGATACCCGACACTTTGAGCTCGCGCGACGGCATGGCGTTTGCATCAATGCGCAACACCCCACGTGCGCCGTCGAACCCCCAGCCTGGACCGTCTGGCGCGAGGACCGTATCCCCACGCACCTTCGAGAACGTCACCAAAATCGTCGGCGCATCGTGCGTATGGATATGCACATCGCCGTGGATCACCGTGAGGTTTGCCGTGACCGGCCCCTCGGTCTGATAGGTGAGTGCGGGGGTGGTCGGCGGTGCATCGTGTGTACCAAAGAGTTTGTCGAAGATGTTCATAGTGTTCCTTTAGCTTCGGCCACGCCCGCGGAGGGTCTGACCGAATGGTGATTGTCGGTGTGCAGGATGCGCACTCGTGGCGTGGCTGAGGGTCCGCACCACCCAGCTGTTGGTAGACATCCCCTCAGACGATGCCAGGGTGTCGATGCGGTCCTTCAAGTCCGATGGCAGGCGCAGTGCAAAGCGCGCATCCAAGTCGCCGATTGTCTCGCTGGTCGGTGCAGCGTCGCTGACCGCCCCAACCAGGTGAATGCTGTCTGCGTGCACACGGATCTCGAGCTCCTCGCGGTTGCGCAATTGGTTAAACTCGGTGACCAATGTGCCAAACTGCTCCAACATGCGCTGCTGCAAAATGGGAATCATCAGTGCTCCGAGCCGTTCTGCGGCAGACTCCAGCTCGGGACCGCCGAGGGTGGCCAGTCGCTGCAAGTCTTGGGTGAATTGATTGGTGAAGTGTGATGTTTTCATGACATCAATATAATATCAAAATACCATCTTGTCAAGGGATATGAAAAAGACATCTTGCGCGTTCTTTGCGGAGCCGCAACAGCAGTGGATGTATGGCGACGTGGTCACGCAGCATGACAGGTCTGTGCGATTATGAGCGTGTGTCTAATGGATGCAGAAAATCAGGAATTACCGCTCGTCAGCTATAATTTTCTTACGTTGATATTGGGAAAGCAGAAGAGAGGTATGGCATGTCGAAACGAACCGAAAAAGAAACACTCCGCATTACACGTGCTTTGGTGTTGTGCATGCTGATGGTGGTGATAGGGTTGCAGACACAAGCGCCACTGGTTGTACGAGCGCAGTCACCGAGGGCGGCGAATTTCGCGAAAGGATTCAATGATCAGTTCTCTGTGTTTAACACGAACTGGGTGGCAACGAGTGGTTCTTGGACCATTTCGACAGGCTTTTTGCGTGGAGTAGCAACAGCGAAAAAGTCATTCTCGCAAGCATATTTTGCGAAAGCGCAGTATGAAAATCAAGATTTTCAAGTACGGATGCGACGGACCGGCTGTGGCACATGTGCCAACGGCATTTTTGTGCGCTCGACGAAGGACGGCACCATTCGATTCAAGTACACAAATATCGGCGAATATGCGATCGAAAAATGTGGAGCAACAAGTTGCACGTTCATCGAGCCATTTAAACCCCATTACGCAGTGTTAAAAGGTGGATATAACACGTTGCGGATTGTCGCGGTGGGCAATCGATACGACTTCTTGGTGAACAACAAACTCGTTGCTTCGCATGTGATGACCGGTCGGAGGTATGGGTATGCAGGTGTTTCGTTCCATAACAACTTGATTGGCGGCAACGCATTCGATGTCGATTGGGCGGTGATGATGAATCGATCGCCAGTGTGCGGTGGCGCTCGTGCATGTGTGCTCCAAAACGGGACCCGATAAGCCATAGCGTGCATCGTTCACCCACAGAGATACACAAACATCCCCACGTAATCACCGAGTGATGGTCGTGGGGATTTGGGTGGTGACGATCTATTCTCGTTCGTGAGGAGTATGGTTGCCTGCATGACGCAACCCAATTACCTCGTCCAGTTGTTGTTGAATGTACGCCGCATCTGCCGGGTCTGATTCACTTGCGAGCGCAGTACGTGCAGCAGAAATCGATTCGTCGCAGCTGGCGAGATCGTTTGCAATGAGGGCTGCCCGGGCGCTCCCTTCGTGCAGGCTGGCAATCAGCCATGTGGGGAATGCACGTGCGTCGTGTGCGTGTGCAGCGGCTGCATGCGCAACAGCGAGTGTTGCGTGGCCGAGGGTTGCATAGACGCGGCTGACCATCCAATCACTGATGGCCCATTCTTGCGGTCCACCGATCTGCTTCCAATGGTAGCGCGATGTATACGCGAGTTCAATCAGGGCGAGGTCTTCTGACGGGGTGCGCGGTCGTTCGAGCAGATCCCAACAGGCATTGTAGGTCTGCGCCGCTATCGATTTGTGCGAAATTTCTGACATAGAGACGCTTTCATTTGCCATCACAACAACGATAGCCACGCATTCCCAATGCGTAGTCTATTTCTCTGCGTACACCAACACTGCCGTGCCTGCAGCATTGCTGAGGGTCAGTGTCGTCCCATCGAGCGACATCGTGGTGACTTCATTGAGTGCAGCGAAGTAGGTAGAGTCGAGGAGCATGAGGGTGGGATCTGCGCAGGCCATTTCGGTCATGGCAATTGCACCGGGCTTGAGGGCAGCACCATCGCCGCTATAGGGACCAGAGTA
>CAIZHO010000319.1 GCA_903932805.1 uncultured Roseiflexaceae bacterium
GTATGGAGTGCGCCTGCGACGCCACCGCCCGCGATGAGCGCCAATGACCAACGCAACCAATCATCCATCCCGACGACCATCGACGCAGTCAACAACGTCCCAGCGACCACGGCTGCGGGTGCGCCAATCACATCGAGCGCGTGATCAAGCACGGGGATGTAATAGGCAACGAGTTCGCTCAGCGATGCCGCAGACAGCACCGCCAACGCGGGCCAACTGCCGAGCCATGCAAAATCCGGCGCGACGCTGACAATCCCCAACTTGGTGGCAATTGCCGCCACCAGGAACGGCAGAAAGATGCGGAATCCCACCGCTGAACTCAACGCAATCCCGGTCATTGCCCCAAACCCAATTACTGCATATTCGTTCATCATGCCCCCACGCACACTACACTTCTTTACGCACCAGCCGGACCGCACAATCATTGACAAAATCGGGAATCGCCAGCTCGCCAGCCCCATCGACCGCAGTCAGACTCGCCGTCGCACCCCATTCCCCTGCCCGTGTGTCAAACCACGTCACCGCATACACCCCATCGATGAGCGGTGCGAGTATCAACGGTTCGAGCGACTGCATCGCCAAAGAATACGCCCAATCAGACTGACTGCTCGTGTCGAGGTAGGCACGTTGGGCATCGGTAGCAGTATATGCACTAGCCCGTAACCAGAGCAACATTTCACGATCGTTTCGCAACCCCAGCGCGACCCCTGCGAATCCGGTAGGGCGGAAAGGACGGTAGTTTGTGAGGTTTTGTTGCGCCACAAAGCGCGCTACCCCACGGAACACGCCCCACTGTGCCGTCGGCGCAATCCACGTGTCCCACCACCAATACATGCCTGGCCCCGCAAACCCCATAAAAACCGGCGCCCAGACGGCGTTGTGCAGGTGCACCGCCTCGATGGCACTGACGGGATTAGCCCCGTCGGCGCTCCAGCCGACCTCGCTGAGGAGCAGTGGTTGCCGCCCCGCCAGCGATTTGAGGGCAATGCGCGTACTATTGAGCGACCGCACCACATCGTCGCCGCCATACAGATGATGCTGGGCAATCGCCAGCGGCTGCTGCTCCCAGCGCCGCGCATCACCGGCCGACGACCAACTACTCGTGATGGGATGTGCGTAGGGATCGGCGGCGGCGAGGACGGCGTTCATCTGCATAAACCAGGGGGTCAATGCTTCTTCGGGTATGGGTGTCCAATTGACTTCGTTCCACCATTCCCAACACCAGAGCGCTGCCGAGGCTGCACACCGCGCCGCGATATAGCGCACCCGCTGGGCAAACAATTGCTGGGCAGTTGGGTCGGTCACAAATGCTGCCGGATTCGCCAACGGTCCGCCGTTGCGCTGGTTGTAGGGGTTGTCATCCCACTCGGGATTGGTACTGGTGCTGAATGCCCCGTGATTGAGCAACGTCAGCATCACCACAATCTCCCGTTCGGCGGCGAGTGCCAATACCCGATCGAGGAGCCACGCCTGCCGCAGACGCGCCGTATAGTCGCCGAGCGGCGTGTCGCGCCATTCGATACCGAACGACCACGAAGCCATCCAGATGCGGCACGCATTGCCCCCATTGGCCGCTAATGCATCGAACCACTGTCGATAATCGGCCAATACCTGCGCCCCAGGACTGGTCGACCAGCCCAGGTTGAGCCCAATGGGAATGAACGGGGTGCCGTCGTCGTAGACGAACCCACCGCCCGCGGTACGCACAAACCCACGCCGCGTCGTGCCGTCGGTCACCGTGACCTGCAACGGCGGGCTGGTCTGCACACGGATCTCCCAGGTACCCGCGCGGGGCAGATTGAAGTGCACCCGCCAGTGCGGGTCGCCCAGCGGTGCAAGCGTCTGCTCATCGTAATCCTGATACCAAAAGACCGCGCCGCGCACCAGTGTCGCCCCGGCAGTCGCTTCGACCCAGATCGGGTCACCGGCATAACGTGCGGTGGGTGAGGTCGGCATGGTCACGATACAGGCGAAAAGCTGCCCCGCGACGATGGGCGTTGCGTCGACGCGCTGCACCGTCCACGCGGCCGCGGCCTGTGGAACGGTGGGTTGTGGGGCGGGCAGCGCCCGTGTACAAGCGCTCAAGACTGCCCCTGCGCCGATGCCAATGACTGTTCTGCGCCGCACAACACACCTCCTCACCGCGTAAGCGGGGTGACCATCCCGATCGACACGACCCACTCGTACCAGCGTTCGATCCACCGATCACACGGCAGATTGCGCGTCATCATGCCAAATCCATGGCCGCCGCCAGCATATGCATGCACCTCGACCGGCGCACCGGCTGTCATCCAGGCTGCCTGCATCCGCCGCACCGTCGCAAAAATCAACTCGCCGAATTCGTCGTTGTTTGCCAATGCCATGAACAACGGCGGTGCGTTGGCATCGACGTCAATCGCCTCGAACCAGACCGGGTAAATGGGTGCTGCAAAATCCGGCCGGCAGTCGGCATCGTGATGCAACGTCGCCGTGATTGCCACGTGCCCGCCTGCCGAAAAGCCCATCACGCCGATGCGGTCGCTGCGAATTCCCCACGTCGCTGCCATTTCCCGCGTGCGTCGGATTGCCTGCTGGACATCAGCCCGCATGAGTGGATCGTGTTCGGCTGCCAATCGACGCATCCAGGCTGGATCCGACAACTTGGCCGAAAACGTGGCTGCGTGTTCTTCCGGGTCCTCTGGTGTGGGGATCAAGCGATACTCGAGCACCACCGCTGCGATGCCCTTGGCGGTGAGCCAGCGTGCCACATCATGCCCCTCATGGTCGATCGCGAGCACGTGGTAGCCACCACCGGGGCAGACCACCAC
>CAIZHO010000320.1 GCA_903932805.1 uncultured Roseiflexaceae bacterium
AGGACCCACGGGCTGGCCATGGCATCGACCGTAGCAAAATGACTGAGCTGGATGGGCAACGGCGCGAGCGCATAGAGCAGTGCCGCCACGGCAGCCAACGGACGCACCGTCAGTCCACGCGCCAGCAGATAGACCATCAGGATGGCAATAATCTCAGAGATGCAGGCAATTGTTCGGCCCACATTGCGGATGTCCAGCGGGCGGGCGTCTGCCCCATACACAGCCGTGCTGACCACACGCATCAGTGTGGTGGGCAATGTGCCATAGACGAACACGCGCGACCAGTCTTGGGTGCGTGGATTGAGGGTATTGCAGGCGGGGGGAGTCGACGGGGTATTCCCGGCATCAGGGGAAAGCTTCGCCGTGCGATCTGCGCTCCCCGAGGGTGCCGCCGGCACTGATGCGGTCGGTGGACACGATGTCGTCAGGTAGCTACGGAAATCAGGCGGCACCGACACATAATACGCGGTGTACACCAAAAATCGCTCGTCCGGGTGCTGCATGGCCACGCCGTCCCAGCGGTACAAGGCCTGCCCGCGCAGCATCGCCCCCAAGACCACGGCACAGCCCAGCAACGCAACCCACCCCCAGCGGCGCACCATCGGCACGAGGGCGGTCATATCGCACGTCCCACCATTGTGCTCGGGGAGGCGCTGCAATACCGTATAATCGCGTATGTATCGTCTGTTACAAGAGGTCGCATGAATACTCCCCGCGCAATCACCATCGATGGCCCTGCTGGGTCCGGCAAAAGCACATTGGGTGCGTCGTTGGCCGCTGCGCTCGGATTCGTCTACTTCGACACCGGCGTGATGTATCGCGCCTTGACCCTCGCCGTGCTCGATGCCGATATCGACCCCAGCGATGGCACTGCAGTTGCTGCCTGTGCCGAACGCATCGACATCGGGGTACATCCACCAACCGTCGCCGATGGCCGGCAATACACGATTACCCTCGATGGCCGCGACGTCACCTGGGACATCCGCGAACAACGCGTCGAACGCGCCGTCTCGATTGCAGCCGGGCATCCCGCGGTACGGGTCATCTTACGCGCCCAACAGCGTGCCATCGGTATGCACGGTAACGTGGTCATGGTCGGTCGCGATATTGGTTCTATTGTACTGCCCGAAGCCCCCCTCAAAATCTACCTCGATGTCTCGATTGCCGAACGCACCCGCCGCCGCAGTGCCGAACTCGTCGGGCGCGGCGATACGGTCGATGAACATGCCCTGTACGATTCGATTGCCAATCGCGATGCCCGTGACGCCCATGTGATGCAACCTGCCCCCGACGCCGTCCACATCAACGGCGACACCCAATCCCCGGCTGATACCCTCGCTTATGTGCTGAGTCTCGTTCCCACAGGAATGCGCTCGCACCCCTGAGGTACGCTATGCGACTCTTCCGCTTGTTGATTATCGCCATTGTCTGCCTCGTGGTGGTCCCCCGCGCAGTGGCTGCTCAAGTCACCAATCGCGTCTCAATTACCACCGCAGTCGGCTACGATAACGTTTATTTCGCAGACAGTTGGACCCCCGTCCGCATCACCATCGACGATATCCCCATCGCCATGCCGGTCACCATCGAATGGGTGGTTACCGCAGATTCGCAGCCGACCATCACCTGGCGGCGTGCGCTCGCGCTCCAAGCCGGCACACCAGTGACCATCGACACGGTGATGGTCATGCCGTCTTCTGCACGCAGCATCATTGCGCGGGTGCGCAGCAGCGAGGGGATTATCGCCAGCACCCAAATCGATGCTCAAGTCGCCGTCGGCCAGCTCAATGTCATCGTCGCCGATCAAACCACGCTAGCTGCGACATTTACTGCGGCTGCGTCAAAAGATGGCTCGACCCCGGTTGTACGTACCATCCGCGCCGCCGCCCTGCCGACCAACATCATCGCCCTGCAGGGCGTCAATACGATCCTCATCTCGGACACCAGTCTCCTCACCGACGCCCAATTGCGGACCCTGCGACTCTGGTGCGAACTGGGCGGACGCTTGGTGATTGCCGGCCCAGCTGGCGCAATGCTCAGCGCCATTGCACCGTTTGTCATCGATCCTACACTCCCTGCAGTCACCACGCTGGGGAGCGCCGCGGCACCGACGTTGCCCAGCACGGTGCGCATCCCGGCGGTTCGTGCCCTTCCCGATGCAACTCAGGTCCACGCCGGCAGTCCGTTGCTCTGGCAGCGTGCGGTTGGGCGGGGGACGTTCTATCAGAGCGCATTGGCACTCGCCGATAGCGACGGCTGGAGCGGGCAGTATTGGTACTGGCAGCCTGTATTGGCTCCATCGACCTACTCCTATATGGCGACCATCACCCTGCCGTCGACCAATAGTGTCTTTGACCCATTGATGACTAGTCTGACCGTCGCTTCTGTCCAACAGCCCACGCCATGGCTGCTCTTTTTGATTGCGTTGGTGTATATCGGTATCATTGGTCCGGTCACCTACCTCATTCTGAAGCGCAGGAACCAACTCGATGCGGCCTGGGTCACCATCCCGGCGACGGCGGTGGTGTACACCCTAATTATCATCGGTTCGGTCTATGTGTCGCGGGGCACGACACCGCAGGTCTACGGCTTGCGCATCGTGCAGCAAGCAGCCGACAGTCAAGATGGGTACGCCACAACCACCAGTGGCGTCTATGCGCCGTTCCGGACAACCTTTGTCGCAAAAGCGACAGGGGTGACCAGCATGCAAAGACTCTCGTTTACCTCGGATACCGTCGCAGTCACCAGCGATGGCACCGACACGAGCACACTCAACCTCGCTGCCGATGTCGGCTCGATGCAGTTCGTTACCACCAGTGAGTACGTACCAGCACCGCTCAGCGTCAGCACAGCGCTCAAGACTACGCCTGACCTCTTGCACGGGACCATCCGTATTGCAGGGCAACCACTAAGCGATGCCTACCTGCAGATCGGCAGCTTCGCACAGTCACTCGGCACCATCACCCCGGGAGTCGATGTACCCATTGCAATCACCCAAGACAGCC
>CAIZHO010000321.1 GCA_903932805.1 uncultured Roseiflexaceae bacterium
ATGTTTGGCAATCCAGTGACTGGTTTGCCTGTCGACGTTACAATCGGCACATACTTCATCGGGGTTGCCAAACCATTTGCGATTTTGAGTTGTACAATCGTCGGGGTGAATTCTGGAGTCAATGCGGTATAGCGTACTTCGCCGGCTACTTCGATTTCACTGTTGGGGCCACGATCGGTGACTGCCCAAAACTCGTCTGCAGGAGCCCCAGCGGCATGATACAAGTCACTCCCGATACCACCGAGCAAGATGCCACGGTCATTTGCGATTGGGGCCGATGGAAGTCCGATTGCCTGGGCCTGACTGAGCGGGATGTCAACAAGCGTCGCATCGGTGACCACGGTAACGTTTGATGCTGCCGAAACACTCATCACCAATGAGAAGACCGATGCCAACACTAGTAACACGACACGATACAACTTTGACACAACACACCTCCTAGTAGCAGAACCTCTCTACCGTACAGGGGTAGTATTGTTCTTGTGTGTATGATTTTTTAAATTTTAGGTACTGTTTGGTCAACGGCGCTACGGACAACGGGAGACCAGTGGGTGGCACTTTCGTCAAGGACATGTCTATAATGAGAGGTATCGAAGATCCGTTGGGTAACGACCGAGGTGCATGCATGAAATCCCCGCGAGAACGCATTGCCGAACTGCGATCAGCAATCATCCAGTACGACTACAAATACTTCGTCTTGGACGAATCGGATATTCCTGATGCGGTATATGACACACTGCGCGCCGAATTGCTGCGCCTCGAGGCAGAGCACCCCGAGTTCGACGATCCAAACTCGCCCACCAAATTGGTCGGGGCAAAAGCCGATGGTGCATTCGCCAAAGTCAAGCACCCCCAACCTATGCTGTCGTTGGGCAATGGCATGGAACTGGCCGCAGTAGATGCGTTCCGTGATCGTGTTTACAAAGGACTCGGCACGACCGACGTGCAATGGGTGGTCGAGCCCAAAATTGATGGTCTTGCGATTGCATTGACCTACGTCGATGGGGTGCTCGTGCTGGGAGCTACCCGTGGAGACGGCGAGGTAGGCGAAGACGTCACGCGCAATCTGCTGACCCTCGACAGTATCCCCAAAGCGCTCTTGCAGAACGCCACGTGGCCTGTTCCGGCACGTCTCGAGGTCCGCGGTGAGGTCTATATTCGCACGGATGAGTTCGACCTGCTGAATCAACGCCTCGTCGCTGCTGGTGAGAAACCCGCAGCGAATCCACGCAACGCTGCATCGGGCTCGCTTCGGCAAAAAGATGCAAAGATTACCCGACAGCGTCCCCTGCGCTTCTTTGCCTATTCAATCGGACCAGTAGACGGTCAGTGGCCAGATACACAGTGGGAGACGCTTTCGGTGTTGCGTGCATTCGGCTTTGTGATTAACGACGATGCCCGACTGTGCCAGACATACGACTCTGCGATTGTCTATGCGCATGCATGGATGAAAAAGCGCGACGATCTGCCGTATGAAGTCGATGGTGTGGTCCTCAAAGTCAACAGCTTGGCGCAACAGCGTGAGCTCGGCGTCGCAGGACGTGATCCGCGCTGGGCATTAGCGTACAAGTTCCCCGCACGCGAGGCGACGAGCATTCTCCGCAACATCATTGTCAGTGTGGGTCGCACCGGCAATATCACCCCAGCAGCCGAGATCGCCCCCGTCCAACTCAGCGGTGTAAC
Organism: uncultured Roseiflexaceae bacterium; assembly: GCA_903932805.1. GTDB lineage: Bacteria > Chloroflexota > Chloroflexia > Chloroflexales > Roseiflexaceae > UBA965. The sequence goes on from CAIZHO010000321.1 coordinate 1,684, forward strand.
CGTGAGCAATGCCAGCTTGCATAACGCAGATTTGATCGAAAAACTCGATTTGCGGATTGGTGACACGGTCAATCTCAAACGCGCCGGCGACGTCATCCCGTATATCATCGGACCCGTAATCGAAGCCCGTACCGGTGCCGAACAACCCTGGCAAATGCCGAGCCACTGCCCGTCGTGTGGCACAGCACTGGTGCGCCCCGGTACCGACGTCGCCTGGCGCTGCCCCAATGTCGCCGGCTGCATCGAGCAACGCAAACGCCGCATCGAATACGCCGTCTCACGCGAGGCACTGGATATTGTCGGATTCGGCGAAAAGCAGGCAGCACTCCTGGTGGACCTCGGGTTGATAACCGATGTGGCCGATATTTTTGGCCTTACAGCTGACGACTTCGCTGGACTTGAAGGCTTTGGTGAACGCAAAATCAGTAAATTGATTGATGCAATTGTTGCAGCCAAACAACAACCAGTCACCCGTGTGTTGATTAGTATGGGGATTACGTTGGTGGGGACGACCGTGTCACAGCTGTTGCTGCAGCGCTTCGACAGTCTGGCCGTACTCGCCGATGCAACTGCCGAAGACATCGCCTCGATCGAGGGTGTCGGCCCCGGCATCGCCCAAAGCGTGAGTGAGTATTTTGCGGCCCCGACGAACCGTGCGCTGATTGCCAAACTGACCGCTGCCGGGTTGCAGACCAGCGGGGGTGCGACACGGGTCATCAGTAGTACAGCGCTGGCTGGGATGGTGTTTGTGGTGACGGGGTCATTTGCGACCATGAGCCGCGAACAAGCCGAGGCACTCATCGCCGAACATGGTGGCAAGGCAACCGGCAGTGTCTCGAAGAAAACCACCTACGTCCTCGTAGGCAGTGAACCAGGAGCGAGCAAGACCAGTAAAGCTGCAGAGTTAGGGGTACCCATGCTCAACGAAGTACAATTCAGGCAGATGATTGCCGAGCATGCTGAGGACGAATAGAGGAACGTGATGACAACGATACGACCAGACATATTTCGTGCCTACGACATCCGTGGGATTGTGGGACCAGACTTGAGCGAAGCAGTCTATGAACAGCTCGGCCGTGCCGCTGGGACGTTGTTCCAAAACCGTGGCAGCACGCGCATTGTGGTGGGGCACGATGCACGCTTGACATCGCCCAGCTTTGCGGCAGCGTTGACCCGCGGTTTGCAGGCAAGCGGCTGCGATGTCATTGATATCGGCATGGTACCGACGCCGGTGATGTATTTTGCCGTCGATTACCTCAAAGCAGATGGTGGGGCAGTGGTGACGGCGAGTCATAATCCACCCGAGTTCAATGGCCTCAAGATGCGTCATTACGAATCGCAGTATGGCGGTGTGCCATTTACGAGTGACGAAGTCCAAGAAGTCGGTCGCATCGCGATCGGCAACACGGTACGCAGCGGGGCAGGGAGCTACACACGCGTGTCTGTCGACGATGCATATGTCGAGCACATTGCAGCGTTGGTGACACTCCCACGGCGGATGAAGGTCGTCGTGGATGGCGGCAACGGTGTCGCTGGACCACTGGGTGTGCGGGTGTTGGAGCGCTTGGGCTGCGACGTCGTACCGCTCTTCATCGAGCCTGACGGCACGTTCCCTAACCATCATCCCGATCCGCTCAAAGAAAAAAACATGCGTGATCTAATGCGCGTCGTACGCGAGACCGGTGCCGAACTGGGTATTGGCCTCGACGGCGACGGTGATCGTTTGGGTGTGGTCGATGATCGTGGCATGATGGTGTTTGCGGACCGGTATATGATTGTATTGGCTCAGGCGGCATTGAAAAAGGGTCCTGCGCCGATTGTATTTGATGTCAAGTGCAGCAAAGTCCTGGCCGAGGCAATCACGGCGTTTGGCGGGACTCCCGTCATGTGGAAGACCGGCTACACCAATCAATCGGCCAAAATGCGTGAGCTGGGTGCACCCGTTGCCGGTGAACTGAGCGGACATGTGTTCAACAACCGTCCCGGTCACAGCTTCGACGATGGCACCTTCGCCGGTTGCTGTCTCATCGAGGCAATCATGGCCAGTGGGACGTCGTTATCACAGGCGTTGGCGCCGTTCCCCGCGCTCGCAGAAGTACCCGAAGAACGTATAGAGCTCGACGACGTTCGCAAGTTCGCGGCAGTCGAATATGTGCGTCGCAAATTTGCGGCCACACATACCATCATCGACACGGACGGATTGCGCATTGACTTTGGCGATGGCTGGGGGTTGTTACGCGCATCAAATACCGAACCAGTGATCACCACACGCTTCGAGGCCGTCAGCGAGGCACGGGCTGCGTTCATCCGTGACCAACTACTCGGTGCGTTGCGTGAATATACCAGTACACTGGCATAGGCATCCGCGCAAATAAGCGTTCACAGAAGGAGCGGACCATGCTGAGTATCCGCCGGCGGCTTGCGACACTCGCACATCTCATCAAACCACTCGCGCTGGCATTCGTCGGTGTGGCGATTTTGGCATTGGGTTTGGGATATATCCTGGCGGAGCTCTATCAAACGCTCAAGCTCCCCAACATTTTTTACTACCTCACCTTGCAGTTTATCCCACAGTTCTGGCGTGGCGCACTTTTTTTGGCTGCTGGTGTCGGTACATTGACTGCAGGCATCTGGACGTTGAGTGACAAAGTCGTCATCCCGATTGTCGGGCAGAGCCAGACCGAAGAAGTGCTCCTCGATTACCGGCGGACCGATCGTGCACCGCGACTTGCGGTGTTGTCGGGGGGGCCAGGGATGCTCGTATTGGCGAGTTTGGGTCGTAACGTCGAGGCGATGACCTGCATCACGCCGGTCCAGGATCCGGTCGAGTATTATTACCGTGCCTCGAGTATGTTTCAGTTCGAAAAAGTGGTTTTTGTGGTGCCCACACCACAGCCCATTCAAGTCACCTTTGTGCTCGATAACGGTGAACGGGTACGGCCGAGCGATCGTATCACGCACAACGAGCAGTATGCGGACCGTTCGGTAGTTGACGTGCAGCTCGACAGTCTGAACGGCGACGTGCTGCATGTAACGCGGCAGACGGTCGATGCGATTACCTCCGCTGATGCGATCATCCTCGGCCCTGGCAGCCTGTTCGAGAGCATTATTCCCAATTTACTTATCCCTGAAGTGCGTCAGGCGTTGGCCAATAGCCGTGCCAAAAAAATCTACATCTGCAGCATCATGACCGAACCCGGGTTGACCAGTGGATTCACTGTGGGCGACCATGTCCGCCAGATTGTGCGCTATGGAGGATTTGCACCGGACTACGTCTTGGTCAATGCCCAACGCGTCGATGCCGAAGTCCAGCGCATCTACGCAGCGGCCCATCAGATGCCGGTCTATCTCGCCCCCGAAGAGTACGAAGAGACGATTGTCCAGGGCAATGATCGGGGTGCAGGGAGCGATGTGGTCGTCGAGGGGGCTGTCGTGGTCGAGACAGATTTGGCCACTGCGGTCGTCCAGATGACTGCGTCGCTCGAAGACCCCGGCAAGAGTCGCACGGTACGTGTGCTCCGACATGATCCGGACAAGGTATCTGCCGCCATTCAGGCGTTGTTGCGCCGAGGACGATAGCGCATGGAGCAGACCATCCTGTTGTTCGAAGACGAAGGCTTCCAATCACTGTTGCCATTGACCTATACACGAACCGCAGCCGACATTCGGTGCGGCGTGTATACGTTGCGTGAGCGTCTGCGCAGACTGTATGGGCAAGAGCCACAGGCGTTGACACGGAGCTATCTGGCAGAGGTCTTTGGTTCGGGGCGGTGGCCTTTGCAGGTATTGGCCAGTAATCGCCCGGTATTGTTGATCAATAGTCGACTGATCGATTGTGGGTGTCTGGCGCAGATAGTGGATGCGCCCATCGGGACCATCCTGTTGAGTGACGACAACAACACCGCTCGCTCGGGTGGGACGTTGGTGGCAGCCCGCTTGTCGCCGAGCTTAGCAAGTGCGATTTTTGCGTATTTGCTCGAGCAAAACGCCCAATTCGCTATCGAAGAACTCACCCGGTTTGGGACAGTGATCCGCCAGCGGCCACGCATGCTCAACTTCCCGTGGGATATCATTGCCGCCAACGCAGAGATGATTGAGAGCGATGCGACGCTGCTCGAGGGCGACAGCTATCTGCCGGCGCTCCAACATCCCGATGCGGCACTCTGGCAGATGTATGCCCCTGAGCGCATCAAGGTTCATCGTGATGCGCGAATCGAGGGGCCCGTTGCACTCGATGCGCGCGATGGGGTGATAATCATCGGCAATGCCCGCCTCGAGCCATTTAGTCTGCTGCAAGGGCCCGTCGCCATCCACGATGGCGCACTCATCTCGGGCGCACGTGTCCGCGGCGGCACGACCATTGGGCCGGTGTGTCGCATCGGTGGCGAAATTGAAAACACCGTCGTCCAAGGGTATAGCAACAAACATCACGACGGTTTTTTCGGTCATTCATACCTCGGTGAATGGGTCAATGTGGGCGCTATGACGACGACCAGTGACCTCAAAAACACCTACGGAACAATCAAAGTCACATTGGACGGGTATGGGCAGGTCGACAGTGGTCGCCTGAAGTTAGGGTGTTTTTTGGCGGACCATGTCAAACTGGGCATCGGTGTCCATCTCAATGGTGGGTCCGTGGTGGCTACCGCATCAAACATCTTCGGCACGCACTTTGCACCCAAGACCATCCCGGCATTCACCTGGGGTGGCGAGCGCTTCCGTGAGTTCCGCATCGATCGCATGATCGACGTAGCGCGCAAAGTGATGGGGCGGCGCAACGTGACCTTGACGGCCGCGCAGGTGGCGATTTTGCAGCATGTCTTTGCGGTGACCAGTCAGGACCGTGGTGATCCAGATGACGATATCTTTGGGTAGTATCGAGTAGGAAGAGGGACGCTGATGCATATGGTAATCATGGGCGCAGGCCGAGGCCTCATCAATACCATTCGCGCTGTGCGCCCATTGGTCAAACGGTTGACTGTGGTCGTGCCGAGTAGCAACGACACCGGGATAGATGCGTTGATACGGCGCATGGGTCCGTTCCCAGGAGCTGGAATGGCGCTGCAGATTATCCAACTGTTTGGGACCGATGCAGCGGCGGGCCGGCTGATGCAGCAGGTGTACCCGCCGTTTGGCACACCCTATGACAATGTGCCGTTTGCAGTGTTCGATACCATGGCACACGCACTCGCCGGCGGCTCCTTGCGTGATGCGATACAACGGTTACGGACCACGGTCCACTGCGATATCGACGTTTTGATGGCGACCGAGGCTGTCCACGATGTGTTGGTACGCGGTGATGGTACCGCCCCCGAGCGGAGCAGTAGCTACTTCGGCCGGGCTCACACCGGGGCGGTCCAGCAGGTGACGCTCGACCCTCCGGTCAGTGCCAACCCGGCGGTCATCCAAGCCCTCAAAACTGCTGATGCGGTGGTTATTGCCCCGGGTGCACTGTACAGCGAAGTGATGCCGTGTCTGCTCCCCGATGGCATCAGCGAGACCCTCAAATCCATCCGTGGTCGGGTTGTGTGCATCGCCGGATTGACCACGACACCCGGTCAAACCGATGCGTACCGAGCGGTCGATTATGTCGCACGCATTGCCCGGGCCCTCGGTCGTGGCGCGCTCGATGTGGCACTCATCAATACTGTCGCCTACAGCACATCCGAATTGGCGTCCCTACGGATGTCTGGTAGTACCCCCATGCGCTACGACCCTGCAGATCGCGACGTGCTCGACGCCCTCGATGTCGCATTTGTCGGCCGAGAATTGCGCCGTGCGCCTGCCGCGCAGCCCACCCCAGAGACGCATGCATTGTCCACCCACGACGAACTCGAGCTCCG
>CAIZHO010000322.1 GCA_903932805.1 uncultured Roseiflexaceae bacterium
AGATCTGTAGCCACAAACAAACCTGACGTTTTGAGGTCACAAATAACCGGCACCTTTGCACGAATGCGTTCGAAGTCGTCGATGTTCAATGGGACGTTGGCTGCATGTGCAATCGCCAGCAAATGCAAGACAGAGTTGGTCGACCCGCCGGTTGCCATAATCACCGCAATGGCGTTTTCGAACGCTTTGCGGGTAAACAACTGCTTCGGCATGATCTGCTTGCGGATGGCGTTGACGAGGACCGTGCCAGATTCATAGGCGCTGTCACGTTTTTCTTGGTCTACAGCTGCCATGGTCGAAGACCCGAGCAGGCTGAGCCCCATTGCCTCGATTGCCGATGACATCGTGTTGGCGGTGTACATCCCGCCGCACGAACCAGGTCCTGGGCAGGCATTTTTCTCGACCTGGAGCAACCGTGCTGCGTCGATTTTGCCGGCCGAGTATTGACCAACGGCTTCGAAGGCACTCACAATGGTCAAGTCTTCGCCATCGAGATGGCCAGGCTTGATGGTGCCACCGTATACAAAGATAGAAGGGGCGTCGAGTCGGGCCATGGCAATCATGGCACCTGGCATGTTCTTGTCACAACCGCCGACGGTGACGACACCATCCATGCCTTGACCATTAATGACGGTTTCGATCGAATCTGCAATCACCTCGCGTGACACGAGCGAATACTTCATCCCCTCGGTGCCCATCGAAATGCCGTCAGAAATGGTGGCGACCCCGAACAACATCGGCATGCCACCCGCCACTTTGATGGCGTCAAACGCCGCCTTGGACAAGTCATCCAGGATGATGTTGCACGGGGTGAGGTTGCTATATCCGTTGGCAATACCGACAATGGGCTTGCTGAAGTCTGCATCGGTGAACCCTACCGCCCGTAACATGGAGCGATTCGGGGTGCGTTGAACCCCTTCGGTAATCATTCGACTGCGGCGATTGTCTGTCATGGAGGTGCTCCTCTGCACAAAAACAGTATGCGCTCATTGTATCATGATGATATAGCGTATTGGGCATTTGAACCGGTCACGCTCGTTGCTGTGGCTATGCGCAGAAATTGGTGCACCGCGACTGGATGGTGAAATCTGAAGGAGGTGTCAGGATGGAACAGTTCCGATTAGCCGCTGGCGATTCGGCCCCTGCGTGGGAGGTACACGATCAGTCTGGTGTGCTCCACACGTTGCACGGAGTGCAGGCTCAGCGCCCGGCAATTTTCACGTTGTTGCGCCATTTTGGCTGACCATTTTGTCGACAGACACTTGCTCGTGTAGCAAGACTTGTGCAATCGAGCTCGTTCCCCATTGTCGGTATTGCAATCGGTACCGGTACCCCAACCGAGGCCGCTGAAGCTGGTGCCCGCTACGGCACTGCAATTACCTGCCTGGCAGACACCGATCAGTCGATTTATCGTGCCTACGCTGTTGGTCGTGCACCAATGCAGGCGTTTGCGCACTGGAGTGTCCTGAGAGATGGGGTAGCGGCATTGCGCGACGGACATGGAATGGGTTCTTCGCACGGGGATGTCATGCAAATGCCTGCAACCTTTGTGATTGACGCGCAGGGTATTATTCGATATGCAGGGTATGCACAAACAATCTCTGAGTTCCCGCCCGAATCTGTGTTGCGCAACGCACTCACCATTTCATCATAATTCCGATATATGGAGTTTTTTGTAGCTGAGTTGGCTCTGTTTGTGCACATGAACACGGTTTTTGTGCACATTTGGAACATTGACACATATGACGTGTCCGTCAGTCATTACATGTGTTGAGTCAACATTTGTTTATACATTTCGAATACACAAGAAACGAATCTCGTACCATTTGACAAACGATATCTGCGGTAATAGAATCATCACCAAGCTGTCAGATACGCAACGCGTATTGTTCCTCAATCCGCACGAGGAGCCGGCTTCGAGCGAAAATCCCAGATTCGCGCGCATGATGTTTGGCGTTTGCCAACGCATGCCAAGGAGGAAAATCCATGAGTGCAAAGCTGCATCGCCGCAAATTCTTGCGGTACTCTGCGATGGGCGCTGCGAGCGCTGCAATCGTCGCCTGTGGTGGCGCTGCTACCGCAGAGCCAACGGTTGCGCCTGAGGCTCCTGCAGAAGAAGCCCCGGCAGCTACCGCGGTACCCGCGGTAACGACCAAGTACAAAGAATCCCCCAAACTCGCCGAGCTTGTGACTGCCGGCAAACTGCCGAACGTCGACGAGCGTCTCCCCAAGAACCCCTACACCCCACCACACGCATGGTTGACCACCGGTCAATACGGCGGCAAGCTGCGCAAGTCCTATGCCAACACATGGGGTATTGCAGGCTTTCAGCACGAGTCCATGTACGGTCACTCCATCTTGCGGTACCTCAAGGACGGCTTGGCAATTGGACCTGGCTTGGCGGAGAGCTGGGAAGCAAGTGCTGATGCCACCAAGTGGACGTTCAAGTTCCGTGAGGGATTGAAGTGGTCAGATGGCCAGCCATGGACGGTCAACGACATCATGTACTGGTGGGAAGAAATGGTCGGCGGCAACGGTAAAGAAGCCGGTTTCCCCGAAGGTCTCAAGCCGGTCGAAGGCCCACCCGACGAAGCACGTTCGGGCAAGGGTACGTTGGTCACCATCAACAAGGTCGACGACTACACCATGGAAATGGTCTTCGATGCTGCCGCTCCGTTGACTGCAGACCGCATCGCCATGTGGGTCAACGCAGGTATCGGACCACGCTGGCATGCACCACGCCATTACATGGAGCAGTTCAGCCCAATCAAGAACCCAGACAAGTTCAAGGACTGGGAAGAGCATTCCAAGAAGATTGGCTTCAACAACCCAGACTGCCCACGCATGTCCGGTTGGTTCATGACTGTCTTCGAAGATGGTGTTCGCACCGTCTGGGAGCGCAATCCGTACTACTGGTGTGTCGATGCCGAAGGGCATCAGTTGCCATACATCGACACCGTGGAAGTCGCCTACGTCAAGGACAAGGAAACCGAGAAGTTGGCATACCTGAACGGTCAGGTCGATCATGCACACTTCCACACCCAGACCCTTGGCGACATCAAGGACTTCAAAGACGGCGCCGAGAAGAGCAAGTTGAACACCATGTTCTGGGACTCGGGTTCGGGTACCGGCTCCATGTACTTCTTCAACTTTGACTACATCGACCCAGCGCTTCGTGCCGCGTTCCGTGATGCGAAGTTCCGACAGGCGTTGTCACATGCCTACGACCGCGCAGACGTCCAAAAGGCCGTGTACTTCGGTTTGGGTGAATTGAGCAACGGTACGATGTCCCCCAAGGCCATCGAATACAATCTCAATGACGATGCCAAGGCTGCGTACGCATCATGGCGCGACAGCTACAAGGCCTTCGACCCAGCCAAGGCAGAGTCGATCCTCGACGAAGCCGGCTACAAGAAGGGTGCTGACGGCAAGCGCACCTTGAAGGACGGCAGTCCGATGAAGATTCTCGTCACATACCCCGCAGACGAGAGCCCGAACGGCGAGCACATGCAGAAGAACGAGCGCTTGATCAAGAACTGGTCAGCAATCGGTATTGACGCAACGTTGACCCCAATCCCGAACGAAGGGTACGACGAAAAGTGGCGCGCAGGCGAGATCATGATGAAGACGGCATGGGAAGTCGGCGACGGCCCCAACCACTTGGTATACCCACAGTGGGTCGTTCCCATCGAAGGCGATCGCTGGGCACCTGTCCATGGTAAGGGGTACGACGTCCGTGGTACGGCTACCGAGGGTGAAGAGCTTGATCTCGACCCATGGAAGCGTTCCCCAGCTCGTATCTTGCCAACCGACAAGGACTTCGACGCTGGTATCGGCAAGCTCTATGAGATTTATGACAAGACCAAGGTCGAGCCAGATGTCATGAAGCGCCATGCCATGGTCTGGGACATGATCAAGGTACACGTCGAGGGCGGTCCGTACTTCTCCGGTACGATCACCAACCAACCACGTATCATCTTGGCACATTCTGACCTCAAGAACATCCCAACCCGCGATGACTTGCTCAAAGAAGGTTTGGGTGGATTCGTTAACCCATGGATCATCCCTGCACCTGCAACGTACGATCCAGAGACCTGGTTCTGGGGCAACCCAGCTGACCACGCCTAGTACACCGGTGGCCTAGCCACCATCGTCCATGGGTGAGGCAACTCACCCATGGACATCCCCATCCCCTCCCTCTTTCGTCCTATTCTTAGTGGCAGAGTTGCCAAACCCTCGGTGGGAGC
>CAIZHO010000323.1 GCA_903932805.1 uncultured Roseiflexaceae bacterium
CGGGCTGTGGACGTGCAAACCCACACACCGTGCAGCGATAGTGCCCAATATGCCCAAAAAACCGGACGGTGTAGACGAACGCGGCACCGCATTGGCAAAATCCAGCATCCGCGAGATGTTCGACCGAGCCACGGGCACTCGCAACATCGTCGTTGCCGTAGGGGATGACGGTGCAGTGGAGATCCGCACCGAGTCGCGCTAACGAGGGATCATCGCCGTTGATGAGCACAATGGTATGGGCCGGGAGTGCCGACAGCGCAGTTTTCCAGTTGTCGGCAATGGTATCGACCTCGCCGTAGCGATCGAGCTGATCACGGAACAGGTTGTGCAACACGACCACGCGGGGCTGCGCCTCGCGGATAATCTGCGGCAATGCGGCTTCGTCGCATTCGAACAACGCTGCGTCGTACGGCAACGCACCGCTCCAACGCACGCCGTCGATGACCGTGGTGGTCACGCCGGTCACCAGATTCGCGCCGGAACGATTATGCAGCAAACGCCACCCAGATGCCTGGAGCAGTGATGCAATCATGCGGGTCGTGGTCGTTTTGCCGTTGGTGCCGGCAACCACAATCACGCCATGGGGCAGTCGATTGGTCAACTGTGTCAGGATCTGCGGTGCGATACGCCGTGCGATGCGACCGGGCACCGTGGTGCCGCCACCACGCCCGAGGCGCCGACTGAGTGACCCTGCCACTCGGCCCATCCATATTGCCAGGAGTTCACGCATGCACGGGCTTCTCATCAGCTATTGGTGCTTGCGCACCCGAACTGTCTGTATTATACCCGTGCGCGCCGGAGCTGCCATGCACCGGTCCATTCTGGCACGATTGCCCGACCGTCGGGTTGCACCGTACTGTCCATGGCCACACCGAAAAAGAACGCAGTCAGCCGTGCCGCCTCAGCTGCCGATGCGAACTGATAATCGGTAGCCAGCGCGGTACGGGCAAACCCGTATTCGTCCTCGAAGATGGCATAGCACGCCCGCAGATTGTCGGTCGGTGGGGCCGGGTGTACAACCCCGGATCCGAGCGTCTCGAAGATAATCGCGATGCCGCCGGGTGTCAATACGCGCATCATCTCGTCGACAGCGGCACGGACATTGGTTTGCCATATGTCGGGGAGCCACTCGGTGGCGTGCCCGAAGCTCCAGCCTGCCGTCACCACGTCGAACGATCCATCGCCATAGGGGAGCGCGGTGTTGTCGGCGATGTCGATGCGCACGTGGGCAGGCAGGCGCTCGCGGGCCACTGCGAGCATCGCTGGGGCACGGTCACAGATCGTCAACGATTGACACGCATCTGCCATCAGGGCTGCGACACGACCGGTCCCGCTCCCCATATCAAGGACGCGGGCTCGGCTGATGTCTGCATTGACACGGATGTAGCGGCCGAGGTTGCCCTGATAATCCTCGCACCGCACCAACTGGTCGTAGGCGCGGGCGTGATCGACATCGGCGTAGATGTCACGGAAGTCAGTCATCGTCGTCCTCATCGTCGTCGTCGTCGTCGTCGCCATACACCCATGCATCGTCGTCTTCGTCGTCATCGTCCTCGTCAGGATCAGGAAGCACGAGGTTGGTCGTGTCGATGGTGATACCCAACTCGGCTAGGATCTGCACCACAAAGACTGAATGGGCCATGGGGAAGGTCCACACGCGCACGCTCCCGTCAGCCAGAGCGCACTTGCGGAGCAGGCGCTCATAGGCATCAGGCAAGGCCGGCAGCGCGAGGGTAACGACGTCTTGGTCGACGGTAGCGCGGAGCACGGGGGCTTCGTACTGTGCTTGGGCGAACCCATGTAACAGGGCCGATTGCTCGCTGAGGGGGTGGGTCCACTGAAGCTGGCGACCGCCCATGCGACAGACGTGCCATTCGGTCATCCCGCGGCTGCGGCGGACACGGATAATCCAACCCAGGCGCATGATGACACCAGGCACACCCTCGTAGGTGTAGGGTTCACACGGGGTGATGGTGTACGTCGTCGGATCGAAGTAACTGTACCGGTCAGTGGTGTTGTGCTGTGGGTGAAAAACCTCGTCGCCGATGGGGAACGCCATCGGCAGGTGCGGTAGTTTTTCGATCATCTGCTCGATGGCAAAAACCGACAACCCGCGCTCGGCGATACGTGCCAACATGCCATTGCGGCGCCACGACGTGAGGGTGAACCGATTGCCCACGAGGTCGCCCTCGCCACGCAAAAACGGAGTCACGCGTACGTCGTTGATGATGAAGTGGTTGGGCGTTATCTCTTCGATGGCGTACTTGGACGCTTTATTCGCCTTCATTGATGCGTTCGCCGATGAGATCACACCGTTCGGCATCGAGCTCACCCTTGCCGCAGGCGACGAGCAGGTCGTGCCGTTGCTGAGCCATCTCGATGATATGGGCACGCTCGTGCTGGACCATCCAGTTGCCTTGATGGAGCAAATTGACATGGCCATACGACACATGTTCGGCACCGCGATGCCAGGCGGCACTGGTCAACCCGCGCAGAATCATCAAGCATTCGTGGCGCGAATCGTGGAACGCCTGCAGAATGGCCCGAATGTCGCGGCTGCGGTAGTGCGCTGCAGCCTGCAATTTGGGTGGATGTGCCGACGAAAGCTGCGGATTATCGGTGTCGAGGATGAGTGTGGCGCGCTCGCAGAAGACAAAGTTCATATCGTTGAGGTGGCCAAGGACTTCTTTGAGTGAAGGTTCTTTGTCTGGGCCGAGACACGACAGAATTGCATCATCGACATCGCTGAGCATCGCACGCAACGTGGCTTCGGTATGTTCGAGGGCATGCATGATGGCATGCGGTCCGAGCGTCCCCATGGCTTCGATCGCCAAAAAGCGTTTGTGTGACTCGGGTACTGCACCACAACCGGGACAGGCACCGACGAGTTCGCCTTCGCGGGTTTCGCCACAGGTCACACAGACATACAAATCGCCCAGTTCGGTCGCGTTCATGTCGCGCCGTTCGGCGATTGCATGGGCAGCACGGCCCAGCAAATCGCGTGAGCGATCGGATGTCCCGGTGATACGCTCCATTTCGACCTGGATCGGGATAATCCCATTGAGCGCGCAGTCGACATTGTGTGCCGTGGTGCCGACGCCACGCGTCGCTGCAAAGGCACGTTCGGCGCGGGCGCCGCGGGCGGCACACAGTGCATCGAAGAGGCGCGCAATATTGAAGCGCCGTTCCTTCCGGGCCTGATTGGCCCACGTACGGTAGGCGACCTGTCCCATGCTTGCACTCGTAAAGAGTTGATGTAACTCTTGTTCGGACGTATTCATTGCATTCCTCTGACGAAACGAATTCGTCATTCAATTCGTGCGAAACCATCGCATCGTTGCGCCATCATACTATAATCACAATATGGTGTTCTGTGAATAGCCAATGTGAAGCAAATTAGGATATTTGTGCAAACTGCACTCGTACACGATTACCTCAACCAATACGGCGGCGCCGAGCGCGTGCTCGAAGCACTCCACGACATCTACCCCCATGCACCGGTGTATACGTCGATTTTGGATCCAATAGCGATGCCTCTGCATATGCAGTCATGGGACATCCGCACCAGCTGGATGCAGCACCTACCTGCATGGCGGCGCTACTTCCGCCATTACTTTATGCTCTACCCACGGGCCTTCGAGTCGTTTGACATGCGCACCTACAACCTCATCATCAGCAGTAGCAGTGCCTACGGCAAAGGTATCATCCCGCCACCGGGTGCCACACATATCTGCTATTGCCATACGCCGATGCGCTTTGCGTGGCAAACCGATGCCTATGTCGCCCGTGAGCGCATCGGCGGGATACGCCGGCGCGTCATGCAACCGATGCTGGCAGCACTGCGTGCCTGGGATGTGGCCAGCTCGGCGC
>CAIZHO010000324.1 GCA_903932805.1 uncultured Roseiflexaceae bacterium
CACGAAAAACCAGGCTCCTACGACGCTCATTGCGAACATCTGGGGAATATCACTCGATATTAATCTGAAACTGTGGCCTATCCCTGATTAGAAGCGTCCCTCTTGCACGCAATACACCACGTCGAATAAAAAAGACGTGGTGTACTTTTTCTCGTAAAAATACTGCTCAAATGTACACAAAATCAACCTGCAAATTTTTGTTATCAATTCTGTTTATTGGGGATTGAATATAGTAAAATTCAACATAGTTGATTTTTCAAATATACGAAAAGTGAGTTTTTTATACTCTGTAGTAATTACGCGAATTTGTGGTATCATTAATCAATCAACTCTATCATTGAGCAAGCGGGGATGAAATGCGCAAAACGATGATTTGGGCGTTGGTATGTATTGGGCTGTTGTGGCTCATACTGCCAAATCACGCAGCCCAGGCGGCGCAGCGATGTTTCGTCGAGACGGGGTATTGCATTGATGGGCGCATCCGTGAGTACTGGGAGCAGAACGGTGGCTTACCGGTCTTTGGGTTACCGATCGGTCCCCAAGAGCCAGTCATCGTCGATGGCAGTGCATTCATTGGCCAACGCTTCGAGCGCAACCGGCTTGAGTTGCACCCAGAGAACGCCCGACCGTATGACGTCTTGTTGGGGCGCCTCGGAGCTGACCGATTGGGACAGCTCAGGATTGATTGGACGTCGTTCCCGACGCAAGCGGCTGCCGCTGACTGTATCTCGTTTGCACAGACCAAGCAGTCAGTGTGTGGGCAGTTTTTGGCTGCGTACAGACGCAACGGGTTGCAGATGGACACCGATCCGGCAGTGAGTGAAGCCGAGAGTCTCGCGTTATTTGGCTTACCACTCTCGAACGTATACCTCGAGACCTTGTCAGACGGTCAGCGCTATCAGGTGCAATGGTTCGAACGCGCACGATTCGAGTATCACCCCGAAAATCCTGCCCCCTACACGGTGCTCTTCGGGCTCTTGGGCAACGAAACGTGGCAATTCAGTAATACACCGACTGCCACTCCCGTCCCTACCGTGCAAGCAACACCGACGATCACGATGACTCCGACTGCGACACCACTGCCGATATTACCATCGAGTGTCACCGATGCCTTCCGAAATCGTATGCCGACCGGTGGCAAGTGGTATGGGGATGTCAGTCGCGGCATATTGGCAGTCTATGATTTCAGCTATTCCGAATCGAGTGTGTATTCCAAGACCGTATCGTTCAAAATTATGGAATACAATCCCACGGCAAACGGCGAATCGCAGATTTCTGCAGTCAGTATTATCGATCTCGATGGGAACTATGGCACCTACTATTCTGGGTCGCCATGTACGAGTGGGTGTTCGTTTGTGACGACGAACTACAGCTATTTGATTCCACGGACTTCGGCACCCGCGCAAGTCACCGTCTATCTGGCCGGCAAACCGGTGGTCATCGAACTCCGCCAGTGGCCAACGCCATAATCCGTCTGGACCGACCAAGGCGCAGCATGAATGCTGCGCCTTTTTTTGTCTACCACTGCCACCACAAGCAACAATGAACAACAGGTGCACCGTCTGTCTCTGCCATGCATCGCGCTGCGCCTAGCGATGACACGAGTATTACAGAATATTTATAACATTTTACGAAAGATTCATGTAATTTTTAAACACATATCGCAGTATTCTGCATCAATATCGGGTATTCCCGCCCTGCAGTGGACACATTCTCGCGGCATCGATTGCGTGGTGTTTCTTACGACACAATGACGATTTTACGCAACCGGTGGTGAGTGATGATCTGCGTGCTACTATGCAGAAGATTAACAAACTCTGGGGGGACGTCTGCATGAAACACTACGTACACCTGCGATGGGTGCTCTTGCTGCTCTTGTGTGTGTCTACGCGTTTGCCCATACACACGGTACAGGCAGCAGACACCTGCTCCCGCGAGACAGGATTTTGTATTGACGCGCGTATCGTGCGGTATTGGCAAACGAATGGTGGACTCAGCGTGTTTGGCCACCCCATTAGTGCGGTCCAAGAGCGTGTTGAAAACGGCGGCATCATACGGACCCAGTATTTCGAGCGCCACCGCATCGAGGTTCACCCACTGGCAGCGCCATACGACATACAACTTGGTCATGTTGGATCCGAAGAACTGCGCACACGCTACGGCGCCGACCCGATCGCGGACACGCGCCGTACGACTGCAGGGTGCCGCTGGTTTGCAGAGACCAATCACGCCGTGTGTGGCGAATTTGCCACATATTGGCAAGGGCATGGTGTTGCGCTCGATCAACGCAACGGTTGGTCCTATGCAGAAAATCTTGCGCTGTTGGGATTCCCGGTATCCGGTGAATTGACCGAGACGCACGAAGGGCAGAGCTTAACGGTCCAGTACTTCGAACGCGGCCGCTTGGAGCTCCATCCCAACAATCCAGCACCGTACCGTGTGTTGGCGGGGCTCCTCGGTCGTACTGCGCAGCAACGCAATGCACCAGTAGCAGTAGCAGCAGTCGAAAACACCGCATCACCCGCTCTATTGCCCGATAGTGTGTTGCAGACGTTTATAACGAATCGCATGCCCGTTATCGGGTACTGGCAAGCGTCTGAACACGGGATTTACAGTGCCGTCACCAACATCCGCTATCTACAGACATTTGCGTCGTATCCTGCACCAGACGGGAAGCGCTTTGTCGCAATGACCGTGCAATATCGCAACGACCGCGAACCCAACAAACCGACCGAATATGCGGGACCAGAACTCTACACTCTGGTGGATCTACAAGACGGCGTGCACGCGCTCGATTCGCGCTATATAGGCCTGACCGGCTTCATGGAAGGCTCCATGGTGGCCCCCGGCCAGCGAACAGGCGGACAAATCTTGTTTTTGATCGACAAAGATACCGCACCGAAACAGCTGAAGGTACAAACCAATGCGGGGATGGTGACCATCGAACTCCGAGTCTGGCCGATCATCCCCTAGCCACGCCGACGAGTCCAGACGCAAGAGAGCGTGTGCGGCATGCTCGTAGAGAAACGTGACACATCGTGTTTGCAGCAGAGACTTCAAAAACAAAAGAAGGACGAATGCGGTCTTGGTCGCGAACGGTTGCCCGTATCGTTGCGATCATGTCGGTTCCGGTTTTGCTCTGCACACTCTGGTTGAACATTGCCGACAATGTTACCCTGAGGTCGACGGCGTTTGTGGCATCGTTACGGCAAACCGTTCCAGGTGTAGCAGCGATATCGACGCGGTCGCTGATTGTTGCAGCGTTGAATCAACCACAACTCGATGTGCGTCCGGTCTACGAAGCACTCTACCCGGCACAAACGACCCAATATGTGGCACTTTTGTTGATACCGGGGCTCATTGATGAGATCCAAGGGGACGTACGGCCTGAGAGCGTTGCGTACATCATTGACCAGCGTTTGCCCGTCGTGGTCCGCGATTATGTCCACGACGCGCCGCTGTGCACCCAAGTGCAAGAACGCCAAATAATAGCCGTTATCGAAATGCCTGCCGGATATGCGGTTGACGTTTGCAGACCCGTCATGCCTGAAAACGAAGCAGCGGTGGTCTCGTGGCTCACCGCAACGCTCCAAACCGGGTTCAACGCGCCTGAACCAGAGATACAAGGGATCATTTATCCACAGCGTGACGAAACCCAAGAACGAATGGTATACACGCGATTTTCACAATACACCCGTTACAGCAGCATTTTGGCTTTCTTGATGATGGGAATCGTTATTGTCACGACCGGATTGCGCTTGCACGCAAGTATGCGTTGGCTCGGTGTGATAGGAATAGCGACGGGAATATTGGGTGTGAGCATGCGCGCGGTGACCGAGTCTGGCCAGGCATTCGATGGTGCAGTCATGCTCCAGCAGTACAGTCGACAAGCCGCAGCGACAGGATTACCGTTGGGTGTGTTGATTCGTGTTTTGGCTGACCCGTCGTTCCGCGATTGGAGCATCATCAGCGCATGCATCGTGTTGTTCGCCGGCACGATAGGTGTCGGTTTGGGTGCACTCCAGCCGATGATTCGACCGATACCATTCGGCTCACTGACCCCGATGGAAGCTACCCCCTCAGAAGAATCTCCGTATTCGTCGAGTCTGACCGCTGTGGTACCTACCGTTACCGTCACCGATGCGTTACCGGCTGGCTTGGTGACCAACCCACTCGAAGTCATCCGCGACGACGACATACCGCCCAAGAATCGCTAACCGATCGGGGTATCTTCGATCGGCACGGTTTGAAACGACGTCTGCTTCGGCGCTGCATCGTCGTCAGATTCTGCGAGCAGTGGGATATCTAACGGTGGCAAATCGCGGAGCGACGATAATCCGAACTGGCGGAGAAAATGATCTGTTGTCGCAAACAATACCGGCCGACCAACGGTATCAAGTCTGCCGACATCAACAACGAGCTCACGTATCTGGAGTTGACGCACCAGGGTGCTACAATCGACCCCACGAATGGCTTCGATTTGTGCACGTGTAATGGGTTGTCGATACGCGATGATGGTCAACACCTCTGAGACTGCATTGGACAACTTGGTCGCGCCACTCTGCCCCAGCATCCGCCGCACCACCGGCGCAGCACCCACACTAGTCACAAATTGAATACGGTCTTCGTGCCGGAGCACCGTGATACCGCGCTGCTGATAGTGTGCAGACAGTGCATCGACTGCTGCGTCAATGGAGCTGTGGTTCACTTCGAGCCATTCGGCCAGCTGTGCCAACCCAACCGGCTCACCCGCGGCAAACAAGATTGCCTCGATTTGGCCCTCGAGGCTGAGGGGCTGCGTGTCGACCATGGCTTAGCCGACACACTGCAGATCACGGGGGTAGGTCGTCATGGTCGTGGCACCGGTAGCAGTACGAACAAGCATGTCTTCGATGCGTACCCCACATTCGCCAGGCAGGTAAATCCCCGGCTCGACGGTGAATGTCATTCCATCGAGAATGGGATTGTGATCACCGGCTACCATAAACGGCGGCTCGTGGACATCGATCCCCAGACCATGACCAGTCCGATGGATGAAGAACGGACCGAATCCCGCTGCATCGATGACGGCCCGTGCTGCGCGATCAACCGAGTCACCGCTCGCACCGGGCTGTTGGGCTGCCAGTCGACCCGCCTGATTGGCTGCAAGGACGGTGTTGTAGACCAATATGGCACGTTCGGACAAACTCCCCACTCCGATGGTGCGCGTAATGTCCGAGACATAGCCATCGACAATTGCCCCGCCGTCGATAACCACCAGATCGCCGGACTGGAGCTGCCGCATCCCATTGGTGTGGTGAGGGCTCGCACCGTTTGGTCCTGAGCCGACGGCCAGGTCGAACGACGGGACGCTCCCGGCGGCGCGTATGCGACGTTCCCAATCAGCGGCGACATCGAGCTCGGTCATCCCGATCCGGATGGCGGCGATGGTTGCTGCCAACGTCGACTCGGCGACGACAATGGCACGCTGCATGGCAGCGAGTTCATCGCTGGACTTCTGCATGCGCAGGCTGGCAATCAACGGATCGGCATCAATAACACGTGCGCTTGGCACGACGGCCTCGACAGCCCGTAATTCAAAGACGCGCATGGTGGTGTGCTCGACTGCAATGGTACGAACCGTACCACCTAACGCGGCAACCGCGGCACGGAGCGCAGTTGTCGGGCCATCACCATCGTCCCACGGGTGCACGGTGACGGGGAACTGTGCCGCAGCCTGTGCGCGCGGTGCCTCCATGGTGGGCAACACCATGTGGGCGGTGCCCCTGCGCGGGATGAGCATGCAGGCGAGCCGCAATTTGGTCGAAAAGCCGATACCGCTTAGATACCGCATATTGGTCCCAGGTACCAGGATGGTGACGTCAATGCCGGCAACTGCCATGGCAGCCTGCATCCGTGCGAGTCGTGTCATAACTGATGCTCCTCTTCGTTCTCGGGTGGGGCAAATGCGACGCGGGCGATGGCCCAGCCCGATTGAATAGAAAACTGAAAATCGCCGTTGAG
>CAIZHO010000325.1 GCA_903932805.1 uncultured Roseiflexaceae bacterium
GCCGGGACGCCGGGACGCCGGGACGCCGGGACGCCGGGACGCCGGGACGCCGGGACGCCGGGACGCCGGGACGCCGGGACGCCGGGACGCCGGGACGCCGGGACGCCGGGACACCGGGACACCGGGACACCGGGACAACCCAACCCAAAAAAATCATTTCCCCCCATCGATCGAAATGACCTGGCCGCTGATCCAACCCGCGTATTCCGACGCCAAAAAGAGCACCCCATGCGCGATGTCATTGGGTTGGCCGAGGCGCTGGAGCGCGATGGATTGCACCAGATTCTGTTGTACCTCGGGGCCGTAGGCATCCCATTGGCGTTGGGTGTTGGCGTTCGACAGCACAAACCCCGGTGCGATATTGTTGACCGTGATGTTGTACGGCCCGAGCTCGTGGCAGAGCTGGCGCGTCAGGTTGATCTGACCGGCCTTGGCCGTGGCGTATGCTTGGATGCCCGTCAGGCTCGGTCCCAATCCGGCGCCGCTCGAGATGTTGATGATGCGACCGCTGCGGGCCTGCTTCATACCCGGTGCCGCCGCCTGTGCAAAATAAAACGCCGCTGACATATTGACCGCGATGATTGCATTCCACTGCTCGTAGGTTACCTGCTCGAGCGGCTGGCCCACTTGGCCCAACACCCCGCCGGCATTGTTCACCAACACATCAATGTGGCCGCTAGCGGCGCTGGCGATTGCCTCACCGACGAACGCCGTAACCGCTGCCGGCTGGGTCACATCGACCGTGCGCACGGTGCAACGCCCACCGGCGGCACGACACAACGCCTCTGTTTCGGTGAGCTCAGCCGCGATCAAATCACACGCCCACACATTGGCGCCACGCGCCGCAAATGCCTGCGCTATCGCCCGCCCGAAGCCGTGGGCTGCACCTGTCACAATGACCGTCTGATCCGTAAATGCTATCTGCATGGGGCCTCTCTGCGTCGCACAACCCGCGCCGCTGGGGGATTGGTGCATGTGTTGTTGTTTTGTCAAAAACGAATAACATTAGCACAAATACGAATATATATCGAAATTGCGATACGGTATGAATATGGTGTGAAAAATCCACATTTGTGGAAAATGCAACCGGTTGCACAGTGGATTTAGCTGTCCCAGCCATCGCTGATGAGGGACCGCGTCTCGCTGACAGCGACGTCCCAGATGGCAAGCATCTCGTCGTCGGGGCGTTGGTACACGCCTTCGTAGTTGCCGTCGCCGTAGTAGGCGCGCATGTTGTCGCCCACCAAATTGACCTGGCCGGTGCGATCGGGGTAGACCTTTTGGGTGGTGGGCATGGTCACGCCGGGCAGGCGTGTCCAGGGGAAGTTTTCCATCCATGATGCATGGCTGCTCAGCGGATCGGTTGCTTTGACCGTTGCCCAGGTCTTGGGGGCGCGCCACCAATTGTGGAACTTGACCTGCGTGCCGGGGTGGTCAGCCATCCATTCGAGGACCAGGCCGTCGACCGGGCTGTTGCCGCCGTGGCCGTTGACAATCACGATGCGGCGAAATCCCGAATGGTACATGCTGTTGAGGATGTCACGCACCAGACTGATATACGTGTCGATGCGCAGGGTGATGGTGCCCGGGTAGGATTGGAAGTACGGGGCCATCCCGTAGCTCACCACCGGGAAGACCGGTACACCCAGCGGCTCGGCGGCATCTTTGGCGCATGTTTCGGCCAAAATACTGTCGACGCTCAGGCTGAGGTAGGCGTGCTGCTCGGTGCTCCCGAGGGGCAACACGCAGCGGTCGTCGTGTTGCAGGTATGCTTCGACCTGCATCCAATTCATCTGCGAAATCTGCATGTGAAGTCCTTTGTTTAGGCGTCGGCTTTTTTGGTGAGGGTGGGTAACAGGATCGAGACGAAAATCAGCGCCATGCCCATATACTGCAACGCCATTAGCTGCTCACCCAAAAAGAGGATGGCAATGGCGCTGGCGACGGGCGCCTCGAGCACCAAAATGAGACCACCGGTGCTCGCTGGGATATGTTGCAATGACAAGTTGAACAGTGCGTAGCCGCCTAACGTCGGTCCGATGGCCAGCGCCACGAGAATCAACCAGGCGGTCAGATCCCCGACCGCAAAGATGCCTGGTGCTGCCTCCTGACCGACGACCAATGGCGCGGCAATCAGCATCGCCAACAACGTCAGCGAGCCGGTGGCCATGGTAATCCCCAGCGAGGCCCACGGGTTGACCGTGCGCACGGCTTTTTGGGTGTACAGCACATAAAATGCCTGGAGAACGGCAGTGGTCAAACCGACCACAATGCCCAGCCAATTGAGTTTGATTTGCTCGGGGTCGTACAGCTTGACCAACAGACCCATGCCGATGAGCGACAACAGCAGACCGATGACCTGCACCGTCCGCAACTGCTCGCCGAACATAAACCGTGCGCCGATGGTGACGAACGTCGGGAACAAATAGATCAGCACGACCGCGATGGCGGCGCCATTGAGGCTGACCGACCAGATCCACAAGGCGTGATAGATACCTATCGACACCACGCCCAAAAGTGCCAACGGGGTGAAGTCGGCTCGCGAGACACGGAGCGCCGCCCGGTTGCGCACCAGCAACATACCCATGACTGCGATAGTCACAAAGACATCACGCCAAAAGGCCAGAGTCACGCCGGGGACGTGATAGACGTCGAGGAGGTATTTGATGCCGGGGGCGGTGCCGGCCCAGACAACAGCAGCGATGGTACAGAGGATCAGTCCCGTTCGACGTGAAGGCGTCATCGCTGCAGTGCTCCTGTGTGGTGAATGGCTACATTATAGGTTACAGGGGAGTGGTTTTGTGTCGCCGTACCTGTTGTTGAGGGCTTGGGATTGTTGTTCGAAATGTGTGTTGCGTGTGTTCGTTTTGTGGTGTTCCGTCAAAGACGAAACGGTCAGTGAACGGAGGGAAATACCTACCAACTCGGTGATTCAGATAGTGATTGTTTTGATCACTCAGTTGGACTTCCCTGCAACGGGCACCCAACGCACTCAGACCAATGCCGGCTCTCACCGGCTGCCGAATGACCACTGAATGACAATGGGTTGTCAGAGTAATGATGCCTTCCCATCGCATACGACGCGTGGTACGTTCGCTATCGAATTCATCGGATCGTTTTGCACAATATGCCACGCACATCATCAAAAGTGGAAGTGAAGTAGAAATTGGTATAGCAGAAATAACATTAACAATTAAAGAATTTCGGCTTAATAGTTGAAATAATTTATCTTGTTGTGTACTATTTATGAATCCAACAGAAAGGAAGCATATATGACCTGGAAGAAGACAGTCACAGTGCTTGTGGTTTCTTTGCTCCTTGGAGCGCTGGTGTACCCGCGAAGCGGTATAGTACCAACGGTGCGCGCTGATTCACGCACCCTGACAGCGCTGCACGACAGCGTACAGGTCGACATCAGCTGTGTATTGAGTGCGTGTACGAGCAGCACAATAGCAACCAATCAAATGCGTAAGCTTGTTGTCAGTTCGACGGGGGTGGCATACGCAATATTTTCGAATGCAAGTGGGATCTGGTTCACCAAGAGCACAGATCGCGGTGCGACATTTAGCGCACCAACGCTGGTAACCTCGACCGCAACACAAGGTGAAATAGCAATTTCGAGTGATGGTACGTTGTATGTGGGTTGGCTCTATTTTGCCTCATACAGCGGCACGTTCAAAATGTCAAAAAGCAGCGATGGCGGCACAACCTGGAGTGGAGCTGTCAGTGTCGGCAGTTCTCGGGGTTCGACTATACCGTTCCATTTGGCAGTTGATGGAAACAATGTCTTTGGATTGACACAGAACGGGCTGGAACTCTTCGTCAGTACGAATGCTGCATCATCATGGGGTCCAAAGTTTCCTCCCTATAAGGCGATTTTATCCGCTGATGTCCATGTTGACCCGCTGACACACGACATCTACATTTTTAGGGCGGCTCCGACGGTCGGATGGTACAGCAGTAGTGACGTAGGCACGACGTGGAGCACTGAACGAGAAACGTACGCAGACGTGGATTATCTGGTCAGTGCGTTTGGTATGACTGGAACTGATAAATTCGTCTACATGGCCGGTGCTGGTACTGGGCTGCATCGCGTGAACGTAACAGATGAGTCGATTCAATCCGTAACGGTGTCTGCATCAGCCGACAATACCACACGCTCGTTGGCCGCAGACAGCTGTGGCAACGTCATCAGCGGTAACAAAACGGGCTCAGATTTGTATGTGCAATACAGCAAAAATTCGGGTGCGACGTTCAGCAGTGCAGCAGTAGTCACCACGGGTGCAGACAGTTCGAGTGTGGCTATCAACCCCGTCAACGGTGATGTGCTGTACTTGTATGAAAAATCCGGACACATCTATATGTCGACGTATGCCGGTTTGTTGGATGGGCCTGCCGACAGCTGTTATCCGTCCAGTGCGACCGCTACCAATACGCCCGCCGCAACGGGGACCCCAGCATCAAGCGCAACACGTGTACCCGCAACAGGTACCCGCACCCGCACGACAGCAGCAACGAAAACTCCATCGCTACGACCATCCAAAACTCCATCGAAAACACCAATCAATACACGATCACTAACACCAATCAAAACACCAATCAAAACACAGTCATTGACCGCGTCGTTCACCGCAACAAAGACAGCCACGATGACGCCAACGCCAATCCCTTTACTCATGAAGAAGGGAGCAGTAGGTGGATCGTTTGTCCTCGGTCTGTTGCAGAATGGCACCTTGACTACCTGGGGGATGAATCGTGAGAGCCAAACCAACATCCCACCCTGCTGTGGATCGGGTATATCCGATATCGCCGTCGGTACGAACTTTGCGCTCGCGCTCAAAGGAGGCAAAGTCTATGGCTGGGGTGCGAACACCAAGGGGCAGGTCACGTTCCCTGCTGCAGCCGGCAGCAACATCACAGCAATTGCCGCTGGTGGTTCGCATGGTGTGGCATTGACGAATAAGGGGATTGTCCTCGGCTGGGGTGACAATGGCTATCGGCAAGCTGCGGTACCGCCGGGTGTGAAGGATGTCACGCAGATTGCCGCTGGCACGAACCACACATTGATTGTCAAGGAAAACGGTACCGTCCAAGCGTGGGGTAACAATGCTGCGGGTCAGATCAGGATCCCTGCGGGTCTCAAGAACGTCTTGCAGGTGGTTGGCGGTCTCGATCATTCGTTGGCACTCATACAAGGCGGTACCATCGTCGGCTGGGGTGGCAATGGGTACAGCCAATCTTCGATTCCAAAGACTGCAATTGACATTAAGCAGGTCAGTGCAGGTGCGCAGTTCTCGTTAGCCGTCAAGAACAATGGCACCGTCATAGCTTGGGGTCGAAACGATTACAATCAGACCTACATCCCACCCGAATACACCAACATCTACACGGTTGCCACAGGATATGCCAACACCATCCTCGGACTGCGGAGCGGCCGCATCATCGTACTCGGTGACCAGTCCAATGGTGTTGACGTTTCGCGCACACCAACCAAGACAGCAACGCCGTCACCATAGGATGCTCGATTGGGACGGGGTTTATTGCAATAAACCCCGCTCAAAATGTTCCTGTGGGCGCAGCAAAGCATGGGCGAGTACCCCGCTTGGCGGGGTACTCGCCCGCATTTATTCTCGATCCAATAAACCCCGCTCCAGGTGTCGTCGCATGCGCGACGGCTCTTGGTTGTGTTGTCATGCAATGCTCACCGCAGATTCATTGCACAAAACAGCGCAGACAGTGTAGGGGGATGCAAACATCGGATTGTGTGCTCTTGGGATGTGGAACACCGCCGCCGCGCAGTAGTGGTGATCAGGTTTGTTGGATGACATGACAATTCATGACACGCAGCTGATACCGTGCACGCGAATGCTCTTTTGGTGCTGCAGCAGCAACAGTGAATCCCCGAGAATTACGATTAGATTGTGAAAAATTGTAAGTTATATCCGGTCAATAATCCTGAAAAGTATTTGTGTTTATATAAATTACGTTAATTCGACCATGATAAGTAAAACAAATAAAAGAAAGTTCTGAAAACTCTTTTTGTGCCGATAAAATTGACATTTTCTTCATGATATCGCTATTATGAA
>CAIZHO010000326.1 GCA_903932805.1 uncultured Roseiflexaceae bacterium
CCTCGCTCCGGCGAGGGGCGTTTTGTCGGCATACATCCAACCGAACAGTACATGCGTATGAGATAGTGTTCGGATTGTGGTGCGTGGGAGGTGCAGACTATGAGCACAGAACTCCAGTATGGTGTCGAAAACGAAATCAATAATGAACCCGATGCGAGTTGGACTGACGAAGCAGCAGATACCTTCCTAGAGGATTCGAATGCAAAATCGTCCATGGTCGAAGACTCAGTACAGATGCACCTGCGCGAAATCGGCCAAGTCAAACTCCTCACGGCTGCCCAAGAAGTCGAGCTCGCCATGCGGCTCGAAGCAGGTGCGTACGCGCGTGATGTGTTGTTGCTCCCGACCATTTATACCCCACAATCGACGTCACTTACACTCATAAATGCTCTCTTGAGCACCCTGAGTAGTCCACACACTGCGCGTGATCTGGCGAGCCTTTGGCAAGCCAACGGCGGGGCGTGGCATGACACCCCTTGGCTTGTCGCAGCAGCAGTGCGAGCCGGAGTATATCAACGCCAAGGAGTGAGCGCTCCGGCGTTGGATGAGCAGCATGACCTCTTGCGTGAACGTGAACGTATGACAACGACCGCTGCCATGACCGGGTTACTGGTGCTGACGCCTGCCTATCATCGTCTGCTGGCCGCTGGACATGACCCCATTGAGGCACTGTGCTGGCTGCTCGGCAACGACGCAGAGGGTCGAGTGATTGCAGAGTGTGCAGATCGCGAAACGCGCCAGATGACTCGCCGTGTCGAAGATGCCGACGAGGCTCGACGCAGTCTGATCCAAGCGAATCTCCGGTTGGTTGTGAGTGTCGCCAAAAAATATATCGGCGGACCGATGAGCTTCATGGATTTGGTGCAAGAGGGGAACATCGGGTTGATGCGGGCAGTTGAGAAGTTCGACTACACGCGAAAAAATCGATTTTCTACCTATGCGACCTGGTGGATTCGTCAAGCTGTCTCGCGTGCAATAGCCGAACAGAGCCGCTTGATTCGATTGCCAGTCCATCTCAGTGATGCCATTGGGCAGATGCGCCGGGTGACACGCACGCTCGAACAAGGGTTATCGCGCGAGCCTACGCCAGACGAAATTGCCGTCGAAATGGGTATCTCAGATCGCAAGGTGCGCAGGTTGCTCCAGGCTTCGACGCAGCCTATTTCGCTCGAACAACCAATCAACAGCGATGGTGATGGTCATATTGGCGAACTCCTCGCCGACGAAATGAGTGATTCGCCGAATGACATCGCCACCCGTCATATGTTGCAAGCAGACATTACCATCGCGTTATCGGCTTTGCCCGAACGTGAACGGTCAATTGTCATGCTCCGCTACGGGTTGAGTGATGGACGCCGGCGTACCCTCGAAGAAGTCGGTGTCGCGTTTGGCATTACGCGCGAACGGACACGACAAATCGAGGCTGACGCCCTAAAACTGCTCCGCTCACCATCCGTTGGGGGGCATCTGATCGGTTATCTTGAATCATAACGACTCTGCGAAGCCCCCGCGTGGCAGCGCCACGCGGGGGTGTTTTTATATGGGGCGGCGTTTCACCATCATGGTCATGTCCCCCTTTTGGGCGACCTCAGAGCGTTGATTGCGTACTTCGATGCTGAAGGTAATGATACCCCGTTCAGGGCTCTTGGTTGGGCGCATAGCTGACACAACGATGATTGCATGGATGGTGTCGTTGAATCGGATTGGGGCGCTAAATGCCCATTCTAGCCCGAGGAAGGCAATGATGGCGTCTGGATCCATATCGGTACGATACTTGAGCCCATTAACAATCGCTAACCCCAATAGACCATGTGCTATCCGCTCGCCGAATACTGATTCTTTCATATACTCAGCGTCGGTGTGTAGACGATTGTAGTCGCCGGTCAACATCGCAAACATGCTTACTTCTGTCTCGCCGATGGTCCGTGCAGGCGTCACAAACGATGTTCCGACGGTGTAGTCTTCGTACCATTGGTAGGTAGGCATGTGTTTCTCCATGAAAAAAAGCGGCAATACGTGGTACGTACTGCCGCACAAATCCCCATGTATTATTTAGATAACGCTTCTTTGACGAGGCGCGCGATGTCCGTTGGGAGTTCGGCCACGGTGACCCCAACTGCTTGGAGCGCTTCGATTTTCTCTTGGGCTGTGCCTTCACCACCAGAGATAATCGCTCCCGCATGGCCCATGCGCTTCCCTTCCGGGGCAGTGCGACCGGCAATGAAGCCGACGACTGGTTTGGTGACATGTTTGCCGATGTATTTGGCTGCGTCTTGTTCGGCGTTTCCGCCGATTTCGCCAATCAACACGATTGCTTTGGTCTCGGGATCTGCCTGGAACAGTTCCAACGCGTCGATATAGTTCGTGCCGATGATTGGATCACCCCCGATACCGACAATGGAGCTCTGGCCGAGCCCGATGCGGGTCAAGGCATCGACTGCTTCGTAGGTCAGTGTTCCTGACTTCGAAACGACCCCGACAGGGCCGGGAGTAGCGATGTTGCCGGGGATAATACCGACCTTTGCTTGACCAGGTGTCAACAAACCTGGACAGTTCGGGCCAATCAGACGAGCACCACATTCCTTCACAAATGCATAGGTCGCTACCATGTCATTTGCTGGGATACCTTCAGTGATGCAAACAATCAATTTGATACCTGCAGCAGCGGCTTCTCGCACAGCATCGGGTGCAAATGGGGCGGGCACATAAATAATCGATGTGTTGGCATTCGTCGCTTTGACTGCATCAGCGACGCTGTTGAAGATCGGCACTTTGCCGTCGATGGCTGTCTGCCCTGCACGACCTGGGGTAACACCGGCTACGACATTGGTGCCATAGGCAACCATTTGTCGTGTATGAAATTCACCTTCGCGGCCAGTGATCCCCTGCACCACGAGACGTGTGTTCTTGTCGACCAGAATGCTCATTGTTATTCTCCGGAACGTTGCTTTTGCTGTGCTATCCTACCACCTCCTCAACATTTCGGCAAATCTCAGAGCACAAAGTCAACGGCTTCTTATGCGCTCCATCACGGTGTGATGCATACTCGCACAGGTGCCTCCGTTGTTTCTGTTGCACTGCTGGGGTGACGATTTCTGAGTCCACAGCGCGGGTGTGGTCGAGGATATTGATGCAACCGAGCGATTTGTACATAATAAACAAGTACTACCTCTTGTGTTTATGCGAAATATACAATATACTCTGAGCGTAGGATTTATATTGGCAAGGAGGCCAACATGGACCACGTACATTTGGAGCAGTCGTACAGTGACGAAATTCTGAAGGAAATGCCCGAGGTGCACGAAATGCTGGCAAGTATGCACATCGAGGGAAGTCATAATCGACTGCGTATTCAAGCTGAGGCCGCGAGTGTAGACACTGATGTCATGCTTGCAGCAATCGAGATCAAGCTGCGCCGCATGTCTGCTCGGCCCATGGGCGACCGGCTGAACTAATCATTGATAGCCGGCTCAGCATTGGATTATTGGGAGAAATCAAAAAGCCCCTGCACACGAAGTGTGCAGGGGCTTTTCGTACCTGTCAGTGCGTCGTTTGCCTATCGTAGCCGCTTGCTGACCGTCAGTTCGAGCATAGGATCGATTTGTGATTTGCGTACACGTTGGAGCATGAATCGGAAGCTGAGCACAATGTGTGCCGCAATAAATGCCCAATTGATGATGTAGGTGATGGTATGCAGTGGTTCCATCCCAATGACCGATTGACTCACCATCGTGAAGATAAAAACACCGTACCCGATGTAGACATGAACAGTCCGTATGTGCGCATGCAGTTTGGGGATCCCATAGAAGTACAGGCTTGCGACTGCATGCACGAAGAAGAACATAATGTAAATGTTGGATGCGTAGATGTGTGTGACATATGCAGAAGACATGGCAGCTTTGGCTACTGCGTAGATTTCTTTGTTGTCAAACCCTGCACTGTAGTAGACATAGGTATCGAGCGCAAGTGTCAAAAAGATAAACCAGGCGAGGCCACGATTCCAGATTGCTGATTTCCGTTTGCGGCTGCGCTGTTCTTCTGCGAGTGTTGCTCGTTCTGCGTCGCTCAATGCAGTTTGTGTTGCTTGATATGCGGCAAACGAAATTTTCGGAAACGCCCGTGCTGTCAACAGTAAACTGCCCATCAGGAGCACTTCGCCAAGGTTGGCGACGACCCCGAGTTGTAGCGACGCAGCCATAAACATCATGAGCGATCCTGCAAGCATCCACCATGACTTTTGATGGATGTACAACCCAATGCCAAAAGCAATCATGAATGTCATCGTTGTGATTGCTGCGAGTGGTGGGCCTGAGCGCTCTGCGAGAACGTACCGCAGTACACCTTCGGTGCTTTCGACATATTTGGCACCACCAAAGTACTCGTAGATTCCATAGAGAATGCAGCTCAGCACCGTACCGTAGGTGAGGATGGTCATGCCGCGGCGCCATGTCCAGGTCACACTGCCATTACGGGCAAGGACAATGCCCGCAACCATCAGCAATGGGGTACCGACGGCATGGAAGGCGTACCGTACCATATTGATTGTCAACAGGGTATCACCAGCGCCAATGAGCGTGCCCACACCGAGAACAGCGTTGTCGAAGGCCAGACCAATCCCACTCAACGCGAGCAGCCATAGAGCGTTGCTCTTCTGGGCAGAAGCAACGCGCATTATCAGGATGGCAATGACGCTGTGCACTGCGGCGAGTGCGAGATAGACCACGATGTCCATAGTGTTCCCTTCTGTTCCACCGCTGTGTGGCGGTACTGCATCAGCCACAGACAACTGTACTGTGCTGCATTTGTATACCGTTTTGTAGTAACCAGTTGTACACAGAGTGTAACAATTCATACAATCGATGCAAGAGGTTAAAAGACATATACAGAAGAGACGTACATTTTGTGTATTGAATGTGTAGTATCATTCCCGAACTACATTGAACAAACCATTTGCAGGATTGGTGCAACCAGCAAGAGGAACCCCACCCCCACGAGCGCCGAATCGTGAGGAGTGGGGTTGAGGGAAAAAGGGGCGGTATGAGGAGGTAAGAGGAAGAGGCGCTGGTGATGATTGCTCATCGCTATGTCACTACTATGCCTGACCGAGATGAATGAGGTGTGAGCATGAGTTGAGAACAGACACAGAAAACCCACCCGATTGGGTGGGTTTTCTGTGGACGCGTAGCGTACTAGTGCTGTGCGGGAGCGTGATGGCTGTGGCCATGGCCTGCGAGTTGTGCTTCGAGTTCGGGGATGCGATGGTCGTGTGGTGGCAAGATAGGGAGTTGCTTGAGATAGCGAATCACCATTGCCAGCCAGAGACCACCGATGCCGATGAATGCGGTTACGTGTGTCCAGTGAATTTGGAATGCACCCTTGTGGAATGCAGGATTAATCAGCCAGAACACGTACACGACTTCGATAAAGACGATCCACATCGAAATGCGAGCGACCACATTGAAGTTACGCTTGGTGTGGCGTGACAGTAAGAGGAAGAACGGCAAGAAGAAGTGACCAAAGATCAACGCAATCGCGAGGTATTGCCACCCGTAGTTGGTACGTTCATAGAACCATGGGGTTTCTTCGGGGATATTACCGGACCAGATGATGAGGTATTGCGAGTAATTCAAGTAGGTCCACAGGACGGTGAACGCAAACGTGAATTTGCCCAGGTCATGCAGACGGTCTACTGGGATTTCGTAGCCGAGTAAGTTGTTCTTTGACAACAACCAGAGGACGATAATCATCAGCGCAAAGACCGTCAGTACTTGTCCGATCATCCAACCGACGGGATACATCGAGGAGAACCACAAAGGCTCGAGCGACATGCCCCAGTCTGTGGCAGCGAACGTCCAGAGCATGACGTGTGCAACGAGCCCTGGGCCACCGGTGGTGGCGAGCTTGTCGCGGAACGTCTCGGTTTCGCTCATCGGAGCGTTTTCTTGTTGGATCGAGAGGGAGCGTAAGCGACGAGCCAACAAACCCCAAGACACAAAGTAGAGAACGGCACGAATCGTGAAAAATGGAATGTTGAGGAAGTGAACTTTCGCAGAGATAGCATGTTCTTCGGCGATCCGGACTGGGTCAGTCCATTCATAGAGCACCGTTATACCCAATAAAATGGGGATAAACAGGATACCCATCCAAGGGATGACCAGTGCGGCGGCTTCGACAAAACGTCGAATAATCAAGCCCCAGACGCCGCTGGTGATGTGTTGCAGGGTGAGCAGAAACATGCTCCCTGCAGACAAGCCAAAGAAAAACAAGAAGGCAAACAGGTACGATTGGAGTACCTGGCTCGTCGAGCTGACCGCAATACCCACCACGGTGAGTGCGAGTGCGGCGCCGCCGACGATATATGCACGCTTTTGGACGGAGTCAAAAGTCGTACGTAATTGATCAGTCTGTTCTGCCACGGTTGTGTCCTTGCAGTTGGCACGGCCAAGGGATGCTCAGCCGTGCACTCACACTTACTTCTGTGCTGGTGGGTTCTTTTGCATCTCGCGAATGTACGCAATGATTGCCCAGCGGTCATCGACGATTTGTATACGATATGCCGCAGGGAACATCGTGTACTTCGGATTTTCAGCAGTCTCAGGCTTGGTTGGATCATACTTCAGGTTCGCTACCCCATGGGTGATTGCATTGAAGTAGTAACCGTCTGGTGCCTGGTCGAGGGTGAAGGACTCGTTCGCGACAACTTTGCCCTTCAACTGATCGACATAAAACAACGCAGGCATTTTCAACCCTAGGCCGCCCTTCGAGATAGGGCCAGCTGCAGGTCCTTTGCCGTTGCCTTTTTCACCGTGGCATGACGCACAGTAAATCTTGTAGCGTGCTTCACCACGTGCAAGGACATTTGCGTCAATAGAAATCGGATTAGTGGTTACGTATGCGGCGGTGGGGTCACCACCTTCACGCCCGGTTGTGCGCGCGTCGATCTTGAGGCCGCCGCGTGAGACGGTGCCATCAATCAAAGGGCGTGCGGACGAACCGTTTGCGAAGAAATCGCTCGCAGTCAGGGCTTTGTTCTTGGGCTGATCATACATGTCGAGGTGACATGCCGAAAAGAACAGCGCGAACAGGCCAAGTACCATGATTCGGGCGACCAATCGCCGTAGTGACAATGCGGTTACTTGCATGTGCGGCTCACTCACTGAACTCGTTCACTGCAGTTGCTCCGAGCCCGGTGAGGATGCTCTTTGCCTTCGCAGCGTCGTATAAAGGATCACTCGTTTCGATACACAGGAAGAATCCGTCCGTAGTTGCACGTTCAAACCCTGGTGCATTAAAGACCGGGTGGTATGGCCGTGGGAACCCACAGATAAGGAATAATCCAAAAACCGCGGCCAAGGCTGAGAACAGCACCATGCCTTCGAACGTGATTGGCACGAACGCAGGCCAGCTGAAGTGCGGTCGTCCGCCGATATTCATGGGGTAGTCAACCAGATTGACCCACGTCATGAATGCAAACAATCCGCTCGAACCAGTTAATCCGCCGGCTAATACCAGCCACGGGAGTCGCGAGGGCTTGTGACCAATCGCCACGTCGAGGCCGTGCACGGGAATCGGTGTGTATGCTTCGACTTTTGTGTAGCCGGCATCACGAAGGTGTTCTGCAGCATGGATGAGTGCAGATGACTCGGTAAACTCCGCCATAATCCCGTATGTGGCGGGTGAATCCGTTGCTGCTTTTGACATTGCTTTAGACATGCATACCTCTCATAAAAACGGGTAAGGAACAATCGTCCCCGTACCGTTACGCACCAGCGTGACCTGAATCTTCGTGCTCTGCCGTGTGTGCAGTCGTCTTGTGCACCAAGTCGCGTACTTCGAAGATGGCAATCATCGGAATAAAACGAATGAAGAGCAAGAACAAGACAAAGAACAAGCCAAATGAGCCGATATACGTTGACCAGTCATAAAACGTAGGCGTATATGATGCCCATGACGACGGCAAGAAGTCTCGATGGAGGCTCAAGACGATAATGACCCAGCGCTCGAACCACATACCCACATTGATCGCCATCGAGACGAAAAATAACACCGGTAGGTTTTGTCGGAGCTTTTTGGACCACAACACCTGCGGAATGAGCACATTGAACAGAATCAATGACCAGTATGACCATGCATACGGGCCGGTGAAACGGTTGACAATCAAGTAGTACTCGTAGATGCTCGACGAATACCATGCATAGAAGATTTCGCCGAAGTACCCGTACGTCACAATCATGCCTGATGCAAGCATCACCTTGCTCATGACGTCGAAGTGCTTCATCGTAATGAGACCTTCGAGCCCGAACCAGCGGCGAATCGGAATCATCAGCACAATAACCATGGCGAATCCACAGTACACCGCGCCGGCGACAAAGTACGGTGGGAACACCGTGAC
Source organism: uncultured Roseiflexaceae bacterium (assembly GCA_903932805.1). Taxonomy (GTDB): domain Bacteria; phylum Chloroflexota; class Chloroflexia; order Chloroflexales; family Roseiflexaceae; genus UBA965. The sequence continues at coordinate 8,393 of CAIZHO010000326.1, forward strand.
GTGCCAACCGGGGAGCTGCGCGACTGCGAAGTCAAACGAAATGATCGAGTGCACGGACAACACCAGCGGTGTCGACAGACCGGCCAATAACAGAGAAGCGACTTCGTAGCGCTGCCAGTGTTTGGCGGCACCGCGCCAGCCGAGGGAGGCCAAGCCGTAGAGGGTTTTGGCGATTGGGCTCGTAGAACGGTCCCGGAGTGTTGCAAGGTCAGGTACCAACCCAACGAACCAGAACAACACCGAAACGGTGGCGTAGGTCGAAATGGCGAATACGTCCCATTCCAATGGGCTACGGAACTGCGGCCACATACCCAAGGTGCTGGGATACGGCAAGAACCAATAATCCAACCAGGGACGACCTGTGTGAATCAATGGGTAAATGCCTGCACATGCCACAGCAAAAATCGTCATGGCTTCGGCAGCACGGTTAATCGATGTACGCCAGTCCTGTCGGAACAGTAACAAGATGGCCGAAATCAAGGTCCCGGCATGTCCGATACCGATCCACCAGACGAAGTTGATGATGTCGAATCCCCATGCCACCGGGATGTTGATACCCCAAATACCGATACCCACGGTGAACAGGGTCGCCAGCGAGTAGAGGTACAGCATGAGGAGCAAGCCTGCTGCCACAAAGCCAATGATCCACCCCAACGGTGTCTTGAGCACTGGGAAAAGGATGATATCACTGATTTTGGCAGTCACGGAGTTAAGCGATTGACCTGGTGCCAACAGGCTATCGTACGTTTCGGTTACCGGGGGTTTGAGTTGCTTGGATGATTGCATCTGCTACTCCGTCTTTCCACTGAACTCGGGGTTCGGATTCGTCAGTCTGATCATGTAGCTCGTGCGTGGTTTGGTGTTGAGCGGATCAAGCATGGTGAACTTCGATTCGAGTGCTTTGAGCTGGCTGACACGGGCCGAAGCGTCGTTGATGTTACCGAACACAATGGCTTGGGATGGGCAGGCCTGCTGACAGGCGCTGACCACTTGGCCATCGGTGATTTCGCGACGTTCGCGGTCTGCATCGATGCGTGCTTCATTGATGCGCTGGACACAGTACGTGCATTTCTCCATCACACCACGAACGCGTACCGTCACATCCGGATTGCGCTGCAACTTGAGTGATGGGGTCTCTTCGTCGACATATTGGAAGAAGTTGAAGCGGCGGACTTTGTATGGGCAGTTATTTGAACAGTATTTGGTGCCGACACAACGATTGTAGACCATCGAATTGAGGCCTTCGTCGTCGTGGACCGTTGCAGCAACTGGGCAAACTATCTCACACGGCGCATGTTCACAATGCATACACGCAACCGGGATCTGATAAATCGACGGGCTCTCGGCATCGCCTGAGAAATACGTATCGATGCGGATCCAGTGCATTTCGCGGCCGACCAAGACTTGCTCTTTACCAACAATTGGGATGTTATTTTCGGCTTGACAAGCAACCACACAAGCATTACAGCCGTTGCATGCGTTCAAGTCGATTTGCATACCCCATTGGTAGCCCTTTGAGTAGTCATACTCAGGGAAGAGTGAAATGATTTCGTGCTTCTTGTGACCCTCGTGATGCTCAGGATGCAAGAAATCAGCCAACGTTTTGGTTGGGTAGATGTCTTCGTCACGACCTTCGAGATTCGTGTGCTCTTGGGTTGTGGCGAGTTTATAGGTTTCGGTCGTCTTCTTGACTTCGAGCCCCGTGCCATGCCACAGACTGTCGGAGCCGCGGAGTGTGTAGGCATTGAAGCCTACGCCGTCGCCGACCTTTCCTGCTTTGGTACGCCCAAAACCCAAATGAACGACAACGGTGTTGTCGGCTTGGCCGGGCACAATCCAAATCGGTGCCTTGACCGTGCGCCCTTGGAAGGACAACTCGACCACGTCGGTTGCAACGACACCGAGGGTTTTGGCGGTTGCGGGGCTAACTTGTGCTGCGTTGTCCCAGACGAGTTTGGTGATTGGTTTAGGTACTTCCTGGAGCCAGCCATTGTTTGCTGCAGATCCGTCTCGGAGAGATGAATCGGCACGGAAGACGATTTCGAGACCTTCGCTTGCAGGTGTCGCGGTGGCAGCGATTGTCCCGGTAAGCGTTGCAGACGAAGAGGCAGAAGCACTTGCTTTGACGGTACCATCGTGCAGGATGATTTGCCATTCTTTGTCGAATGCATAACCGTCCGTGCCGAGGGCTGTCTTCCAATATGCCTTGACGAGGTCGTGACCATTGGCGCTGGTATTGCCGCTGAGTGCAGCCACTACTTCGAGTAGTGTTTTGCCTTCGTAGAGTGGTGCAATCAATGGTTGTTGGATTGCAGCGGTACCGTCGAAGGCACGGCTGTCGCCCCAGCTTTCGAGGTAGTGTGCGCCGTTGATGTGCCAGGCTGCGCCTTCGGACGTCTCATCGGCGTAGAGGCCGTGATGGACGACGGTGGCGACTTTGGCGAGGGCAGATTTGACGTCGATGTCGCCGGGAGCGTTGTACACGATGTTGGCATCACTGATGACCAACAACGAGACTGCGCCAGCGTTGATTTCGTCGACTAGTGCCTTGAGACCTGCGTTGCCCGTTGCTGCGGGAGCGACAGGTGCAGTGAAGGTGACTGTTTTGCCCAGATTCCCGAGGGCGTTATTGATAGCCAAGACCAGGGCGTGTTGGGCCGCAGACTGTGTTTCGCCCGTGATGACAATTGATTTGCCCGCATTGGCTTTGAGGTCTGCAACGGCAGCTTTGACCCATGCGCTGGCTTTTTCGTCCAGTGTGGGGGCAGCAACGCCGGCAACACCCACACCAGCAGCAATGGCATCGGTCAAGGACGCAATCTCGGCTGCCCGTACGGCGAGGCGATGATCGGCCATGGTGCCCGTGTGGCTTGGTGTTGGTTCGGCTGCGTAGAGCCGGTTCATTTTTGGTTTGGCTGCGGTGATGCGACGCTTGTCGGCGAAGTCACGACTATAGCGGATCGCTGTTGCACCGCTGTGGGTGAAGTCGCTGTCGAGCGCCACCACGATGTCTGCCTAGTTGAAGGCATACACGACGTTGGTTGCAGCACCGAGAGCTTGGGTTGCACCATCTACAGCGTTATCACCACTGATGGGATCATACTGTACCCATTTGGTGCCTGCATACGTGCTCGTCAACGCTGCGATTGCAGCGCCGAGGCTCGGTGATGCGTTTGGCTCGCTCAAAATACGAATACCGTTACCAGCGCTCTTTGCTGCGGCAGCGAGTGCTGCTGCGGCGTCTGCCCATGTCGACGGTTTGCCGGCATTGAGGACTTGCTGCGAACGGTCCGGATCGTACATGGTCAAGATTGATGCTTGAATCCATGCATCGCTTCCACCCAAGCTTGCACCGTGGTCCGGGTTGCCTTCGACTTTGGTCGGGCGACCTTCGTGGCTTTCGGCCAGAAGTCCGATACCAAAGCCTTGGACGGTCATTGAAGTGGCGTAGTAGAGCGATCGACCAGGGATAACTTGCTCTGGCTGACGCACATAGGGAACAATCACTTCTTGGGGTTGTTTGATGGCGAACTGACAGCCTGCCAATGTCGACAGGGCCATCGAAGCACCCATCAGCTTGAGGAACGACCGTCGGGTCACGGGATCACGCAACTCGGCTGCCTCGCTGGGGAATTCTCGTTCAAGGCGAGCCTGGAACTCGGACGATTGTGCGAGATCATCGAGACTACGCCAGTAGCCGCGCCCGCTGTTCGTCTGAATGTCGAGTGTTTCTTTGCTCATTGTCTGCTTCGTCTCGCTCTATCGGTGGCAGATCGAACAGTTGGTCAACTGTGACGATGTACGGATGTTCAGGTCTTTCTTCAACTTCAACCCTTGTGCGATTTGGTCAGCAGGCGGGGTCCATGCAGTGTTGAAGATTTCGGATTGTGGTCGCAGGAACTTCTCTGGAGCGCGATGACAGTTCAGACACCAGCTCATGTAGAGTGCCTCGGTTTTGTAGACGACAGCCATCGAAGCAATATTGCCGTGACACGTCGAACAACCGACACCCTTGGCAACGTGAATGCTGTGATTGAAGTACACAAACTTGGGCAAGTCGTTGACTTTGTTCCACTGCACCGGCTCGTCTTTTTCATAGCTGTTGCGTATGTATTCGAGCTTGGTGCTCTTGGGCAAAATCTGCGCATGACAACCCATACATGTCTCGGTTGGAGGAATGTTGGCATTGCTCGAAATTTCGACACCTGTATGGCAGTATCGACAGTCCAACTTCAAACCGCCGACATGGAGTTGGTGACTGTAGCCACCTGCACCCGGGATGTTCCCTGCTGGTTGGACCTTCGCATGCGCTACACCAACATCCCGAACCCAGTCGGAACGTGTGTAGTACCACCACGTTGCTGTCAGCAACGCCAGGATCACGGGGACCCCTACGAAGATACCTAACCTGACGATGGTGTTCGTTCGTCGATTAAATACCTGTGCCATCTGGTACCTTTCTACAGTGATTTGACACCAAATATCAGAACGAGGAGCGTCTGCTACTCATCTCATATTCGTGCCCCTGTCCTCTCATACGCATCCGGCATATGAGTTAGATCTCCGTACCCGACCACACATTCTCACGAAAGTGACTCGAGCTTGCAAGATTAATCCATACGTCTTCGTTTATTTTATCACAATACTGTGATCTGGGAAGGAATTTTCGGTATATTTTCTCATGTCACTGCTCATTCTGATGATGTATTTAGTTATTTAACACACTAAAAACTGTTTATTCTCATATTCTTCATCATTCGGAATTTTCCGACTGTGCACCGACAACCACCGATGTTGCAACCGTACAACAATCACAACCGTTGAACAACGAACAAACGCGGTCTGTGTGTTCCAACGAGGAAGGGTTTACGTAGCAACTGGGGTGCTGTACCAGGAAAACGAAACCCCCTCGCCTTGTGGGAGGGGGTCAAGGGAAGGAATACGCGTTCAAAATGTCGATGTCAAGTGTTGTGTGTTGCCTGATTCTGCAGCGCGCAATCCGGCTTCGATAATTTCTATGACGTGTGCGGCATGCTGGGCACTTGCCACTGCGGGGGTTCCGTGTTGGACTGCAGTAACGAGTTGCATGATATCGGCATAGACGTGATGTTCGTCGATGTCGCGATGCGCTGTTCCGACCTCGGGCAATATCCATTGATTGCCAGCCCATCGACCATCGGGGTGGCTGTCAGCGATGTCGCTGCCAGGGTAGCGAAGCGGTTCGCCGTTGAGTTTGAGGCCGACGATGCTCCCTTTGGTCCCAAAGTAACTCCCGCTGAATCCCTCACTGATGCTCCCGGCTGGCGTTCCGTGGGCCATTGCATACACATTATTCCCAAAGTCGATCAGGATGAGCGTGTTGTCGTCGGCGTCACAGTCGACCATTGTGCCGCGGAATTCGCGTTGGGGGATTCGCACCCCAGACATCGCGGTTACCCGTTTCGCAGGGCCGAGGATGCCCGTTAACCCGTGCAAGGCATACACGGTCATGTCATAGAGCGGACCGCCGCCTGGTTTGCGGTAATACCACGAGGGGTCAATGTTCGTCAGTGGATCGTTCCCTAAGCGAAACTCTTCGTTTTCGTGGTAGCGTCCAAACGAAGCCCCACACACTGCCCAACAGAGATCACCGATTGCTCCAGCCTGGATGAGTCGACGAATTTCTTGATTGTGGGGGCGATTCATTTCGCCGGGTGACGCAACCAATTGGACATTGTGTGACCGAGCGAGTGCAATGAGTTCATTTGCTTCTGCCAGTGTCGTGGTCATGGACTTGTTAAAGTGGACGTGTTTGCCTGCCAAGATTGCAGCTTTTCCTTGGGCGTAGTGCATGCCAATGGGTGTCGCCAAAGAAATCGCATCGACCGTGTTGTCTGCCAACAGTGCTGCAAAATCGGTATACGCATGGGGGATGGCAAACTTTTCGGCGGCTGCATCTGCCCGTCCGGGTGCCGGATCGCAGACAGCATTAAGGAGTACGCGATCACGCACATCAGGCATGCTCAGGTGGGGGAGAATCCCCCGTTGGGCAACACTGCCAGCACCAACGACACCGAATCGAAGTGGATGCATCAGGAACTCCTTTGTACGCAGATGGTCAGTGTGGGTATTGTACGCACAAAACGGCACAAGAACGACATCGAACGATATTGCCGAGTCCGAAAGATATACAGTACAATCGTTACAGAATCTCTGCGGAGGTCACCGATGCATTCACCACGACCCACAGCACATCGTAATCGAACCACTCCTACCGCCGACGAGGGGATACGCCGTGGGCAGGTCTTGTTGTGGGTATCTCTGGTGGGGTTTGCCTGGTTGGGGTTGCTTGCGATGGTGGTCATATATCCGTGGAGCAGTGGTGACCGGACACATCATTGGGCGCTTGCAGTGATTTCTGCAACCGTTGGATTGGTGACGTTCGGACCGATTGAATCTGTGCTTCGTACCAATGGCATCACGGTCCGCGGAATATTCGGGATTGTTATTTTGACACACGTCATCGTGTATGTACCTGTCCCGAGTCGGTCGATTCTCAGCCTTTCCGAAGTGCCAGTGTATATTATTGTGGCTATCGCACTGCTGTATACCGTAGGTTCACTGGCGATGCCCGTTATGTACGCACTGGGGAAGCGTGTATTTGCCCGGCGTTCTCGGCGGCATGACGCACGCAGAGCCTGGCGCCAAGCCACAGAGCTGGGTGCATTCTTGTTTGGCTGTGTGATTTTGATTGGATTGCGTGCATTTACGCCGATGTTGGCCGGGTTGTGGCTGCTGATGGTGATTTTCGCAGAGTATATTTTCCTATCCTACATCGAGCCCCCTGTCGAGCGATAAAGTTGAGGAGATGACGATGATTCGTATAGCAATCGTGGGTATGGGCCTCATCGGTACGTCTCTTGGCATGGCATTGCGTGCTGGGACAAACATTTCAGATGCGCTTGGTCAAGTCCAAGTCATTGGGTATGACGCTGACAAAGCAAATACGAAGGAAG